>JBLIBL010000003.1:0-80387 GCA_047633355.1 Polaribacter sp. | reverse complement strand
TTCTTATTAATTCTCAATTGTTAGACAATTATTCGTTTATTTTTTAAGGATTCACGTAGATTTCGTAAGTTTTATTTTTATTCGGGGTGTCTATTATTGTTTTATTATTGTTTTCTTGATGGAAGTAAAAAGCAATTAGATGTTCTTGATAGAAATTTAGCGACACGGCAAACTACGCATGGTATGGCATTTTAGTTCAAGGTAAACTTTATGATGCTGGCGAGTTTCTTAATGTGACGTCTTAGCAAAATGTGATCCGTTGGAGTGAAGAAATCAAACTGCATCGAGCGGTGCAGCGTGGTCAAAGAGTGAATCGCGCATGGGGTGAAGAATCATTGCAATTGGCAGAACGTCACGATGCGAGTGATTTGGATTAACCATCAATATCACGTTTTATGTTTTGCTGATCTGTTTATCCGATGAAAAGCAAAACCAGTTAGCGTAGCCATAAAAAATAGATATCAGAATTACCAAAAAATGAAACCAAAGATAAGGAAGATATGCAACGGTACTAACGCCTAACGTGGTCGCCATAAATACTCCGCCGTCGGTCCATGGAACCATAGGCGTAGTTATAGTACCGCCGGCTTCTGTATTACGTGACAACACTCGACGATCTACGCCCAGCTTATCATAATTTTTTCCAGTTATAGTACTTGCTGTGATTAACGAAACATAGGCAGCACCGCCAAAAACATTCCCTAAAAATCCTGCAAATATCGTCGAAACTCCTAATTTCCCAGTGTTGCTTGCCCAACGCTGTAAGCCGTTAGAAATACTAGAGAGCACGCCTGTGACGTCCATTAACCCGCCCAAACCTAGCGCTATCATTACTAAAAGTATTACTTCAAGCATAGATGCAATACCCCCTCGGTTAAGTAAGGTGTTCAAAAATGGAACAGGTGAATTGATCATGTTGCCACTATAAAGTGTAAACATTGCCTCAATAAACGTGGCTTCTTCAAACCACCATGCCCACACTACCCCTAACAATGCACCGAAAAATATTACAGGTACCGACGGTAATTTTTTGACCAACAAAGCAATTACCGCCAAAGCAGGAATAAACATATACCAAGCGATAGTGTATTCTTCTGCCAGCGCAAACATCATTTCATCCGCTCGAGTAGTGTTGCCATCAGAACCATAAGAAAAGCCAACTATTAAAAATATTAATCCCGCTAAAATAGACGCTGGGATGCCCACGTAAAGCATTGAACGAATATGCTCAATCATATTCACTTTGCATAAAGATGCAGTCATTACGGTGGTGTCAGACAGAGGAGACAATTTATCACCTAAGTATGCACCAGAAATTACCGCACCTGCCACTAAAGGTAAAGGTAGTCCAAAGCCAGCGCCTATTCCCATCATAGCGATTCCAGCTGTGCCTGCTGTACCAAAAGAAGTGCCCGTCGCCAAGGATGTAACAGCGCATATAATAAAAGCTGCAAGCAGAAAAATATTGGGGTTCATCAGTGACAATCCCAAGTAGATAATATTAGGCACAACACCACCGGCCATCCAACTACCAATTAGTGCCCCAACAGCAATTAAAATAAGAATTGCATCCATTCCCTGAGCAATCCCAGTAGTTAACCCTTGCTGCATTTGTCGATAGTTAAGGCCTAAGATCTTACCCATCGCCATAACTATAAACCAACTAACCAACAACGCTAACTGTATAGGTAACGCAAAAACTTGAACAAAGAGAAAGATGACACCCACAATTAACAATGATAAGAACAAGATTTCGTAGATGGTAGGTAAACGATTTTGCTGCATGGCTTAGTCCTATTTTTATAATTTTTAACTAAGCAGCCGTGGTTGAGCTCAACATCAAGTCACGCAACAATAGTGGTTCGAAAAGGTTACATAGCGATTATTACTGTATTTATCTAAGCATAAACGGTAAGCCTAACCTATGCAATAAGTGACAATGGAATCAAGCTGGGTTCCAGCAAGAGCAACCATCTAAGGAGCAATGCAGGTGATAATACGCAACTCATTTTTGCTGTACCTTTAGTTAGTAGCAAGTGAGCAGTTTATTTCCTGCACTCACTAATATTATATTATGCAAACTTTATAACAGGCATTTCAGGAGCCACCTGTAGATCAAATCGGATACTCTTTAAGTTCGTCTGTTTTCACAGCTATTAGCTGTCTTTTTGAACGCGTTACTCACCGGGTGACTAAGGTGAGCAGACCGCTTGACCTTTTTTTCCTCTCTCAAGAAGAAAATATCACGCTAGAATTAAGGCACGCCTACGGCTAACCACTGGATTAATTCACTCGATTGCAGCAAAGCAAATTGTCTTTTAACCAAGCTCCCAGATGTATCAAAGAGTAAAAGCTCCGCCGATTCGGCACGATACTTGGCGATCAGTAAATCACCCTCTCGTGTGCCTATTTTCGCGATGATGAATAAAACTTGTTCGTCAAGCTGATCGCGAGCTTTATTCATTTGTGCAGACTGTTCTATGCTAACTGAAAGGTTAGTATCGTAGACAAATACCAAAGCCGGTTTACCGGTACCTATTTGTTCGTGGTTCATATCAAAACCCTTAGGCATTAGGGTTAACAAAAGCCAAATAAATGTCAATATGGACATGACAACAGCAATAAAAGTCCAAGGCTTTCGGCGAGATGAATTAGAATTATTTTTTTCGTTGATGACAAAGCCCTCCTTTTATTCTTGAAGCTTAAGTCTCACTATCCAAGAATTAAATGATGCGAATATTTCACACCCAAATATATAATAAATTTTCTAGCCCGATCGGCCAGAACTGTAGATTGAGAAATGGCAAATTACTGGAAATAATCATTATTAAATTGTACATTTAATTCCCAATTTAATATGTTGAATTAGGCGTATTTTCGGGATTTATTTCACCATAAACTTCATCAGGATCAACACCACTTATCAATAGAATTTCTCTAACCACTTCGATATGCTGCAATATTTTTTGGACACCATCGCCATACTCATATTTAGTTACTTCAATTGATTTAGGCATATAGGTAAATGCAATTTTCAATGCGTTTAAAATAGATTCATTGGTTTTTTCACTCATTTCAACACTCGCTTTCTAATTGTTTTCATTTTAACCGCGGCTTATTGCGCATTATTTGGTGAGTATCGTACCAAAATTACCACAATGCTGAAACAAGCTGATCACATTCGCCCATCGCAATCATTCTCGACGCTCACTACTCAGTTGCTTGTTAATATTCAAGTCGCTTTAGTTGGCGTACGATTTCGGCCTCAAATCGTTCGATTAATATTGGGTGCTGGTGTAGCGATAAGAAAAAAGGTGAATGTGATATCTGTTTCCGTCATTCATCCAGGTTGCCATTATCAATAGTTATCTCAAAATAGATTACTGACTTATCATTATTAATTTGTACTGCATTGGTTCTAGATAGGGCAATCTACTGATATATGGTGTATTTATCAACAACTAGATAAGTTATTATTAACCGAACGGCTGCTATGCGCGCTTTAGAACCCTCAAACAACTATTTTAAACCGTCTGCAATGTTGCAGGAGTCACCTGCCGAGAAATCACCCTCTAAGGCTGTTACTGTATTAGGGACAATAATAAGTGACATATATGGACACCTCCAATAAGTCAAGGCAAAGCTAAGCACTAACCAAAATCTTTGGCCATTTCTCTAATTCAGTTTTCACCCTGTTCTGTTTAGCAATTCAAATAAGCTGGTTTATTACAAACTAAAAAAGTTGTGCTGACATATATACGAGCTCTTAAATTAAACCTTTCGCGGTTTAGGCTCCAGATGATATCCGCACCCACTCTCTCAAAACAGTCACACGGCATCAAGTGCCTTGTCATTAACGAGTTTAGAATGGGTCGGGTAAACCGTTTGTCTCATCTTTCTTTGCACAACAACGAGGGACGAAATTTTAGTGGTAAGTTCTAACCATAAAAACCTTTTGTTTTTGTAATAATACCCATGCAAGCTTTATCATTTTATGTGCAATTGCTACCGCAGCTTTCTTTCTGCCAATTCTTAAAACGAGTTGTTTGATCCACAGACTGTGTCGATCATCTCTTTTATTCGCCCAATTTATAGCTGTGTGTGCGCCTTGCACCAAAAGCGTTCGCAGATAACGATCGCCTCGTTTTGTGATCCCCGTCATTCTTGATTTATCACCACTTGCGTATTGTTTTGGTGTTATACCAACCCAAACTGCGATATCCGATGCACATTTGAAAGCTTGCCCTTTGTCAATCATAGCGACTAATAGAGTCGTTGTAATAAGACCAAATCCAGGAATAGAATGAACCAAACGACAGTTTGGATTTGATTCAAAGTAACTTTTTAATGATTCTTCCAATTGCATAATATGCTCCGAAATGAATTCATATTCTTTTTTAAGTAACATTATATTCTGATAAAAATCAAAAGATAATTTTCCATTGGCTTCTACTTCGCTCATCGTTTTGTTGAACGCTTTATAGCCCAGAGGAAAAATGATGCCAAAATCAGCTAGGAGGCCGCGAACTTGATTAATGATCTGAGTTCTGTTCTTAACTAACCTTCGCCGAATACGATGAAGTGCGATAATTTCTTGCTGCTGTTCGGATTTAATTGGTACAAACCTCAAATTTGGTCGACGAGAACATTCAGCGATAGCTAATGCATCGTTATGATCATTCTTATTTCCTCGAACAAAAGGGGTAACATGTTGTGCGGGGATCAAATAAGGTTTATGTTCCATTTGTGCAAATCGCCTCGCCCAATAATTGGATGAATAACAAGCTTCCATATAAATGGGAGAGGGTTTTTGTTTTGACATAAATTCAGCCAACTTACTTCGCCTCAATTTTTTATTAAAAATAACTTTGTTGTGTTTATCAAGAGCACAAATCTGAAAAACATTTTTTGCTAAATCAATAGCCATTAGTTTAATATCGTTCATGGATATCTCCTCCTTTTACTTGTTTGGATATCACTTACAAGTATGGCGCATTTTGACGCCGTTTGTTGGGGGAGGTGTCCATCTCATCAGTCACTATATAGACACGTTTAAAGGACTATATTGAACTGGTTAAGTGGACGGGAAAGATGATTATCTCTCCCGCAAAAGGCGCTATTCCAACGCACATTAGCCATACCCTAGAGCAACTTAACTTTAAACAAGCAAACTGGATAGCGCAAGTTCAAAACTATGAAACGAGTTACTATCGATTTGTAGGAAGTATTGAAAAAATTAAAGAAAAAACTAAAGTGCTAGGTAAAAAATGGCTAAAAGGATTAAACTCAAGCCAAGATTTATATCAGTCTGACGATTAACCTCAATCACCCACCAATCAATTCATAATCTCGAAAAATGAGAGATATCCGGCTGTCTAAAATTTGAAATATCGACGGCAAATCCAATTTGAAACATTTTATTAGAAAATAACATCTTAAAATTTAAAATCTATTTTATTTTCTACTCATTATTTTTTGTATTTCAAAAAAGAAACCAAAAAGTGACTGTCACTTATTATTTTTCTCACTTATTATTTTTCAATAGTTTTGCCACCAATGGTATTCGATTGCATCAATTATCCTTACAAATAATTGAATCACTGTTTTTTTAGGTACAACACTAACACAGCCAATGTTGTGCATGTTGTATTGCCAAACTCAGACTCGAATCTTACTTCAAATAAAGATTTTATCCAAAATTAGATCCTTCAACTAACTGCCGATCGCTTGTATGCATCGACAATTAAAACATGTCGAATCGCTGTTTTCAGCGACAAATGACTATCTTGCGATTTCCGAACTTGTCATTTGCGCTCAGCGTAATTGAATGCGTATCTATTTTCGATTCTTAATCCACAAAAATTGTAAAATATACCCGATCAAAAATACCCCAACAAATGCTAAATAAAATGTCTTTAGCAACGGGTCTTCTGGATTTGTCAAATAAGGGGCCTCTACAGGAAGACGCAGTAATCCGTCGGTAATGGCGGGCAGCATATGAAATAACAATGTACCAGAAAAACAAAAAGCCTGAAAATAATCAGCAATTTTTGAAAGCGCCTGTATTTTGGTTACTAGATAACCAGCAATCAACGCTAATAAGGTCAGAACTGCTAGGGCATGTGCTGCTCCAAATTCTCCGCGCTGATATATCATCAATGCAGTCACCGCTGCAATTAGTGTACAGACTAAATATATTTGACCTGTTTTATGTTCAAGAGTTATTACCTTGTAAACAACTAAGGTGTAATAACCAGCAGCGAGGGCAATTATGGCGATGATTGTGTGGAACCAACCAAGTAAACTTATTTCAGGCATGAGATTTTCCTATTTTATGGGCGTAAATAAAGTTAAAAGACAAAAAAATAAGCTATCTATAGCCTATCTATTGATTGATTAACCATGTGTTGCAACAGCGGACTTTTTGCCGCTCTTTCAAATGCTTGGTCAATGGCTTTGGAGCGAGCTTGAATGACTTCGCGATAATTGGGATGAGTAAATATATAAAATTCTCCTAATTTGAGAGCCTCAACCACTTGTTTTCCAATGTTCGACACCTCCATTCCATTTTCAACTAACGTTCTTGTATTGTCTTGTCTGACATCATCCTTAGAAATTGATGTTTCTGCCGGATTATTTGATGGACGGTTTCTATTAGATTCATGAATTCTAGTTTGAAAAAATGCAGGGCACAAAACCGAAACACTAATACCGTCTCTTTTAAATTCAGTAGCCCAACTTTCCGATAGGCCAACGACTGCCATTTTTGTCGCTGTATATGCGCCGCCAAAAGGTGCTCCTCCCATCAAGTTAACATTTAAAGTCCAAAGCCATCCGTCAGACTCTTGCTTCTCAAGGCGGTCGGTTTCGACGCTTATTCCAGCATTATTCACTACCATATGAATTTTATCAAATCGCTCCACCGCTTTCCTAGCCAAATAATGCCTCTGCGATTCTTCAGCCACATCCAGTTCAACTGCTAGCACTGGAACTCCTGATTGTTGCAATTCCTTGGAAGCCTTTAGCAGATTATCTTTGTCAATATCAGCGAGCACAATATTCATTTTTTCTTGGCCAAGTGCTTTGGCTATTGATAGACCTATACCTTCCCCCGACACCGCTGACTATTGCCGTTTTACCTTCAAAAAGATTAATATTTTCTTTCCTATGAACATTATTTAAAACTCAACATTTCTTTAAAAGTAGATCCAGCATGCTGGGAAATAAATCATCAAAACTAGCACCTTGATTCAGTTGATTAGCTAAATCTAATGACACTAAACCATGGATCAAGGCCCATAATGTATGTGCTAACACAATAGGATCCCCTTCAATATATCCCGACTCTTTAGCTCGAAGAGTAGCTCGGAGCAATACCTTTTGTGTTCTCATCTGAGCTTGTTCCACTTCAGGATAGCTTTTCACTTTTTGTATATGAATCATGTACAGCAATCGATAGGTGTGTGGTTCTTCGTGGGCAAACCCAGCATAAGTCATCCCTACTTTTTTTAAATAGTTTAATGGGGAAAGAGAGTCGGGCACTGATTCAAGGCTATTTGCAAGACGGTTAAATAGAGTCGCTCTAAGTGAGGCAAACACGTCTTCTTTATCTTCAAAGTATCGATAAGCCATCATGGAGCTGCACCCCATTGCTTTTGCAATTCCTCGCATTGATATAGCATGGTAGTCATCCTGCTTATAAAGCTCGTAAGCTTTTTCACAATACGCTGTACGAAAACGTTTAATCTCAATTTCTGTTAAGGCTTTTCTTGTCATCTTAATAATATACGCCGTATATTTTACCTTGTAAATTAATAATTTAATAACACTTAAATTTTGATAACAGATTTAGCTCGAGAGCTCACCCATCAGCAATTAGAAGCTCTTTGTAGACTTTACACCAAATTCCAGGCCAATCCTTCACACGCTACTAACCTAATCCGTCAGAAACAGCGAGACACGCTGTTCTCAACTATTTACTGTAGTCACTACTCTCTCGCAGATGTTAATGTGGTAATAGAGTGACCATTGACTACATCACTCCAAGTTAAAAAAAGTTAGAGACAGTCAAGTTATAGACAATCTCTCACAAAGGCCTAAGACTTTTACTAAAACACTGAACAAATAATTGGTAAATTGATACACGAACGAGCGATTAGGATTTTAGATTGAATTATTTAAGCGAAACTAGAGTAACAGGCACATGAAATATTCCTAGGACTGAGATCATGAGTGAATTTTGCAGGTCATATTTTAACTATCGATAATGTACAGCTTTTGAATTTGGTTAAGCCCTTTTAACCATTTTTGGCCGAGTGATTTTGTTTGACCTTTAATCTTTTCAAGACTGCCCACAAAACGATAATAGTTACTGTCATAAGCTTGCACTTGCCCTAAGCAGTTTTCTTGTTGAATATTTAAATGCGCGAGGGTTGTAGATAATTGTGACGTCATTTTAGCTTTATTGGGGTAAACAATCGCTTGGAATTGCTCCGGGTAATTAGACTAATTGGAAATGTTTTTGAATAAATGTCGATTTTTTAATAAGTTATTCGTCTTATTAATAAACAATAGGAAAACACTATGAAGATTATTCTCAAATTATTGATTTTGAGTATCGTCAATTTTTCGTTTGCTGTAGAAAAGCATACTGAACACACTCATAAATTATCCAAAGAAAAAAACAACTAACAGCAACACTTGAAGACGTTGCTTGGCTAGCTGGATCATGGAAAGGAACTGCATTTGGCAGTCAGTTTGAAGAAGTTTGGAATCCTGCATCTGCCAACAGTATGGTTGGTATGTTTAAATTATTTGATAATAACAAAAGAGTCTCTTTTTACGAGCTAATGTTGCTCATTGAAGAAAATGAAAGTCTTTCTCTATTGGTTAAACATTTTAGTGCCGATTTTAAGGCTTGGGAGGAGAAAAAAGATTTCATTAATTTTAAACTAGTGAAAATCGAACCTTCAGCAGTTCATTTTTCTGGGTTAAGCTTTTATAAAAATGGCATAGATAAGATCGACGGTTATATTGTTATGAAATACAAAGATGGCAGTGTTAAAGAGCAGCCTCTTACATACCAGCGAGTAAAGTAATAAATGCTTAAAAAATTTACAACTGAAAATTACTCAAGCAAATGGCTCATAAATGGATTTAGAGGGTAAAGTAAACCAAGCTGGCCCTGTATCAGTCATGTAAAAATGATCTTCCAATCTAACACCAAATTCGCCAGGTACAACGATCATGGGCTCGTTGCTGAAACACATACCTTTTGCCAATGGAACAGGATTATCCTTTACCAAATAAGGCCATTCATGAATATCCATACCTATCCCATGTCCTGTTCGGTGAGGCAAACCGGGTAAATCATAATCCGGACCTAAATTATCTTTTTCTAGCGATTTTCTCGCCGCGGCATCAACATCTCCACATGGAATTCCAATTAAAGCAGCTTCAAACGCGGTCTGTTGTGCTCGTTTTTCACTGTTCCAAATATTGATTTGTTTCTCCGTAGCGGTCCCGTAAATATAAGTACGAGTGATATCAGATATATAGCCATGTAACTGACAGCCTGTATCAATCAATACTATATCGTTCTTTTGCAGAATTTGCGGCTCCTTAACCCCATGAGGAAACGATGTCGCTTTTCCAAACAACACAATGCAAAAATATGAGCCACTAACAGCTCCCACTTTTTTATGTGCTTGATGAATAAATGCCTCTACTTCTTTAGTTGAAATACCCTCATTAAGAATGCTTGCTGCAGCTTGATGAACCTGTATAGTCATATCCATTGCTCGTTGAATCAATGCAATTTCTGCCTCAGATTTATGCATCCGACAATGAGCGGTTACCTCACTGGCGTTAATTAAACAAATATCGGCTTGTTGTTTTTGAATGCCATCGACCATGAAGAATGAGGTGGACTCATCAATGCCTACTTTTGCTTGCGACTGGTTGGTTAAATCAGCAATAATCTGACAAAAAAGCGCATAAGGACTTTCGTGTTCTTGCCAGCCTTTTATCTCTCCCGGTATCACCATATAATCATTCAGGGTATCAATTTCAAAAAACGGTGCGATATAGATTACCCCTCCTTCTGCTGGCAATACCGCCCCAACCATACGCTCACTTGCAAACCAACGCATTCCGGTAAAATAGCTGAGATTGGTACCGGCGTTAAGATAAATGGCCGCAATATTATGTCCGCGCATATAGGCTTGAGCATTCGTCATACGGGCTTGGTACTCAGGTTCTTGCGTCTCTATTGCGTCTAACGTCATATCTGCCAGTGCAATTAAGGCCTGCTCAATAGTTTTTCCACCAATGGAATCTGACAGCATATAGTATCCTTTTAAATGATTAAGTTGATGTCGTTTTAGGCGTAAACACCTTCAAAAATGAAAAGGTAATCACTGTTGGTCGAATAATAGTAGAGTGGCTTCTGTCATTGCTCTAATACCTGTTTTAATAGTCGGTTCAGGGTCAGGAGCGTAATCAGCTGAATGTAAAGTTGGTAAGCGTTTACCTTGTTTTTTGGAATTTTTAAATTTATCAATATTAACGGTGCCTAAGCGAAACATTAAACTTGGGATTTTAGGTTCTACTTGACCATATCGACCGAAATCTTCACCAACCATTTCAGGCTTTAATTGAATAATATTCTCTTTACCAAATAACTGATTAAATAAATCAGTTACCCTGCCAGTTAATTCTGGATGATTATATGAAGCAGGTGTGGACTCATTCAGAACAGTAACCACTGGCAAATCAATTTCTTTTAAACCTGCCGCTAAACCCAAATATTTAGTCATTCTATGAATAGAATCAATTGTATTTTTCCTGACGCTATCTGAATAAGATCGTAAGGTTAACTGCATTTTAACTTCATTCGAAATAATGTTGTGTTGCGAACCACCATGGATCGAGCCAACAGTCACTACAGCTGGCTCTAACGGTGAAGTTTCACGACTTACAATGGTTTGTAATGACTGCACAATTTGAGACGCTAAAACGATGGGGTCTTTGGTATTATGAGGATAAGCGCCGTGCCCACCTTGTCCCTTCACTAAAATATCAACGGAATCGACATTCGCCATAGCAAAACCTTTAACAGCGCCTATTTTCCCCGCGGGAACATCCGCAGATACATGAAGCGCTAAATTATAATCCGGACGCGGAAATTTCTCGAATAATCCTTCAGCTAACATTGCTTTGGCGCCACCACTTCTTTCTTCTGCGGGTTGACCAATCATAATTAAAGTCCCGGACCACTCACTTTTAGCGGCGACTAACCGACGAGCTGTACCGGTAAAAACCGTCATGTGTATATCGTGGCCGCAAGCATGCATAGCGTAAGTTGTGTTTCCATCTCTATCTTGCATCGACTGCTCACTTGCGTAAGGAAGACCGGTTTGCTCTTTAATCGGTAATGCATCTAAGTCCGTACGAATCATTATTGTTGGACCATCACCATTTTTTAATAAACCGACTATTCCGTGACCAGCAAAATTTTGTGTAACGTCAAAACCGAGATATTTCAATTCACTAGCAATTCGCTTGGCTGTATTTTTTTCTTGAAAGGATATTTCTGGATATTGGTGAAGATGCTCATAGAGTTTATTAAGATACTGATAATCCTGCTCAATTTGCTGAGTGAGAGTATCCGCGTTAGATACAAGCGAATAAGTCGTAAAAAGACAAACCAATAGAGCTCTTTTAATCATTTTTAAAATACCTATTTTATAAAAACTGATGGATTAATCAGACACTCTAGCAAAACAAGACAACTTCGTATAGATCAGTTTAATTTGATGTAATTCCTAAAAATAGATGTTCAGATTAGCTTTGATAATTATGAGTGACCACTTATTATTTCCTTAACGTCATTATGCTAGAAACAATTAGCAACTATGCCAGTCCCTTGTAATAGAATAAACATGATTTTTTCAACAACTATGAGAATTCGGCTTTATGAGTGAAACAAACCAATATACTCCTCCCAAGGTCTGGGCTATGGATAAGCAAAGCGGCGGAAAGTTTGCCAACATTAATCGTCCCACTGCGGGGGCAACGCATGAAAAAAAGTTGTCGATAGGTAAACACCCTTTCCAGCTGTATTCTTTAGCGACACCTAACGGTGTAAAAGTCACGATATTGCTTGAAGAATTATTGGCACTCGGTAAGAAAGGTGCAGAATATGATGCTTGGATAATTGATATTACCAAGGGTGACCAATTTGGTAGTGATTTTGTGGATATTAATCCAAACTCAAAAATACCCGCACTCTTTGATCACAGTACTAACCCTCCCACACGAATTTTTGAATCCGGTGCGATCCTTGTTTATCTTGCAGAAAAATTTGGTGCTTTTTTACCAACTGAGCCAACTAAACGAGCGGAATGTATGTCATGGCTATTTTGGCAAATGGGGAGTGCACCATTTTTAGGCGGAGGGTTTGGCCATTTCTATGCGTATGCGCCAGAAAAATTAGAATATCCAATTAATCGTTATGCGATGGAAGTTAAAAGACAGCTAGACGTTCTTGATCAAAATTTATCGAATCGCAAATTCCTTTGTGGTGATGATTATAATATTGCCGATATCGCAAACTACGCTTGGTATGGCATTTTAGTTCAAGCCAAGCTTTATGATGCCGCCGAGTTTCTTGATGTGACGTCTTACCAGAATGTGATCCGTTGGAGTGAAAAAATCAAGCTGCGTCGAGCGGTGCAGCGTGGTCAAAGAGTGAATCGCACATGGGGTGAAGAATCATTGCAATTGGCAGAGCGACACGATGCAAGTGATTTAGATTAATCATCTAAAATTAAATTGACTGTGCCGTTTAGTTTTTAAACGGCCATTTTCAAACATCAAAAAAATTAGATATATTTTTTTGATGTCATATTAAAAGCATAATCACTTGTTATATTCTTTACTCAATTGGTAAATATATATCCGTAATCATTTCATTTTCTGGTACTTCAGGAAAAAAGCTAACTTTTTCAAAAAAGAGAGACATCGTTTAAAATCATTCCACATAAAATTAATGACGGAACTATATCTGTAATTGAAATGATTATCCATACAGCAATTATAGCGTTCTCAATAGAAGTGTAAGTTATACTTAACCAACCCATATTCTTGTTTAAAAATTTGAAAAATATCCTAACTATAACTGACAGATAGTTGACTGGTATCTGTATTTGCTAATTCGACTTTACCTCGGTTTCAACTTGAATAAGTTCTGCAACGTGATTACCCCACAATTTATATGCCTCAGCTCCGGGGTGAAATCCATCGGCTGCAATAAACTGATTATCAATTGGAAAAGACACACACACTAAAAAACATTTTTCATTAATCTCAGTCACTTTTTTCATAATAGCATTGAGCTTTTTAGCTCGTTGACCTAACCACCAACGTAGTGGTTGAGGTAGCGCAGGAAAGATGTGCATGGGTGGAATGCTTGACATAAAAATATATTGAGCTTCATATTTATTTTTTAGAATATCTATTATATTTTGCAAATTTATTGCCCATGCTTCAGTTCCAGTTCGACCGGTGACATCATTGACACCCACGGAAACCACCACAGACTCATAAGACTCTTTAGGTTCTGATTTCAGGCGAGCAAGCACCTCCGCAGAATTATCACCAGTGAGAGCAAGTAATTTCCACGACACTTCATGAGTTGAACTCAATGTTTTAACCAACCTACCCGTGAGGGCTTCGTCTTGAGTCTTAACACCTACACCAGCCGCAGCTGAATCTCCCACTATGAGCATGCTCATTCTCGGACCAGAGCCAGCTATACCAGAGCGTGCTCCGATAGGTTCAGGCAACTTGGGAGTAACTCGTCTGACGTAAATGCCTTGAACCATGAAAAGCGGTGCAAGTAAAGTTGTTAACAAATGATAAATCATGATTCAATTGTTCCAGAAGGTGGCTTTCACCAGTTTAAAACCCATGCCATGTTATATGTCAAAACTTTTCAATAAAAAATATTTAAAATCGACAATTTATAGGCCCACGTTTTTTTGAAAGTGTAGAACTGCTGATACAAATGGTATCAACCGATATCATAAAGGGGTAGTTAATCAATAGTCCAAAAGTATAAGGCGGAGGCTTGTTTGGCAACAAATCTCCGCGCTAATCAACACGTTCAATTATTTTATTGCTGAGATCCAGTTATTCACTCTACGTTCTAAAATAGTCAGCGGCATTGCACCGCCACTTAAAATAGTATCGTGGAAGTCAGCTATATTGAACTTGTCGCCTAACTCTTTCTTGGCGAACGCTCTGAGTTCTAGAATTTTTAACATTCCAATTTTGTATCCTGTTGCTTGTCCAGGCCATACCATATAGCGACGAACCTCCGAACGAACAGCTCCTTCAGCAATCGGCGTTTTCTCTTTGAAATAATCAACCGCTTGTTGCTCTGTCCATCCTTTAGAATGTAAACCAGTATCAACTACCAATCGAACTGCTCGCCATATTTCGGTAGTTAAACGACCAAAATCAGAGTATTCACTTTTATAAGCACCCATCTCTTTAGCCAGTAGCTCTGAGTACAAACCCCATCCTTCTGCATAGGCATTGAAACTGGCTTGAGTTCTAAATTGTGGTACTGAGGTCAATTCTTGAGCAATTGAAATCTGCATATGATGTCCGGGACTCCCTTCATGATAAGCAATCGCTTCCATTTCATTTTTAGGCATGCTTTTCATATCAGATAAATGAGCGTAATAGATACCCGGTCGCGAGCCGTCTGGAGTGCCAGGGAAGTAATGTTGAGCGGCACCATCTTGTTCTCTAAAAGATTCCACCCGCTTAACCACAAGAGCCGCTTTTGGTAAAATACCAAAGAACTTTGGTAGTTGTTCGGCGATGAAGTCTAAATAAGATTGAGAATCTGTAATATACCCTTGTCGTCCCTCGTCAGTGTTTGGGTAGAAGAACCGTTCATCCTTTTTGATATAAACAAAAAAATCTTGCAGAGCCCCTTCAAATTTTACTCTATCTTTAATCTCAATCATTTCGTTAGTAATTCGTACGACTTCTTGCAATCCAATCTGATGTATTTCATCAGCGGTCAATGAGGTTGTGGTACTGCTTTTTAGTTGGTAATTATAATAGGCTTGTCCATTTGGCTGACTCCCAACGCCTTGAGCTATTGCTGGTGTATTATCGATATCATTTTTGAACCAACTAATTAAACTGTGATAAGCGGGCATAAAATGACCTAACAATGCTTGTTCAGACTGTTGGCGTAACGATTTAGCTTTTGCTTCATCAATTTCTTTCGCTTCTAATAGTATGGCTATTTTCGTTTGTGCATCGGACCAAAGTGGCGAGTCTCCCCCTTCCTTCGTAAAAGGAACACCCGTCACCAAATTCTCAGCTTGTTCAATAACACCTTCGTAAGCAAATTTTGGTGCTCTCACTCCAAAAGCTGCATTTTGTTTAGCTCGTTCTAAGAGCGTCTTAATACCCGTCGAGACACCGCCGATACGTTTGATGTAAGCTATCATATCCGATTCAGTTTCAACTTTATGGAAACTAATTAGGAACTGAGCAGCAAACGACTGCATACCTTGCATTTGTGTAAATACGTAGTCATTTCGGTTGTACTTTTGAGCTTCTTGTGCTTGCTCATATTGGTAAACCCAAATATCATAAGAAGTCTTTGTTTCTAAATCTAATTGCGCGTAGTCAAATTTTTCTTTCAATTGTTTGACTGTCCCGGCTAACCATTCTAACTGTTGTTTTTCTGCAGCTTCACTTAAATCATCTACTTGGTCGTATTTATCTTTTCGACCTAAAAAAGTTAAACCAATAGGGCTCATTTGCAATTGTTGCTCATATTTTTCAGCAAACCATTGATTCAGTTTTTCGCTTTCTGTTTGAGCTGTTGCCTGGATATCGACTTGAGCCACCCTATCAACTTTTGTTTCAACGACGTTAGACTCTTGTTGGCAAGCAGATAAAAACCCTACGATAACAGCCGTTGTTAGTATTTTTTTCATTTTATAGTTGCTCCTATTAACGCTAATTTTAAGTTTAATTATGTTGCTATCGTAAAGTTCCGTCAACCTAATTCATTCTATGAAAAATTACATTAAATGAATTCTTTCTAACGGCCGAATAATCGAAAGATATAATGACTGTCATAAAATATTTTATTAAGAGCGAGCTATCATATAGGTGTAAATGTACGCTGTCACTAAAATCACTTCCTAAAATCACTGGTTAAACTTTGTTAACGAATAAGCTCGCACTTACCTTTAGAAGTATGCTTACCCAATCTTTTTTGACATTCTTCAAGAGCTCGCTTCTTAGTTTTATGAGTAGAACTATATCCTTCAGAGTAGCAAAAAACTGCCAACAATAAAAATGATAAAAATCGACTAGAAATATCTGCTTTGGATAAAAAAAGAATATTAAACTATGACTTATATATGAACATTTTAGACAGTCTGAACGCGAATTAAGCTTTCTTCGTTAACTTCCGCTTTAAGATCAGGCTGTATGAATACAAATAATGTAAATTTTATAATCAATTTTTGCTATTAAACGTGCCCTAGATTGTATGCTGTAGAGGTTTTGACACTAAGTTTTTATAATATTTAAATAACAACACGTCGTGAATTTCCTCAGTAACGTTTTCATACAGCCTGAGATATTTCCAGACCTTAATATGTACTCTCGAATACCTCAGAAATCGAGCAATAAAAGTTAAATATGTCGATAGTTCATTTAACTTCACCAAAAACGCCAGTTAGCCCAGTTTGAGTGATATCTAAAAGTACTGATGAAACTCAAACCGCTTTCTCTCAGCCTTATATTTTACTTCATCCTTGAGATTGTGTTTCGACAGCGCGCAATCTATCCTTCTTTGATATACTCTATCGCTATATTGATACAACCAAATAAACATAATGTTGAAACGTTTTTTTACCCCAAAATGGCAGCATCAAGACTCATCTGTGAGAGAGCAGGCGCTGGTCGGTTTAGATGCATCAAACGACGTCGAAGTTATCATGAAGTTAGCCACGGATGACCCTTCCAGCAAAATTCGTGAGTTGGCTTTATCCAAATTATCAGATATAAGCCTATTAAAGTCCCTTTTATCAGAATCCAAAAGCCCGGCTGAATGGTGTCGTTTCGCTTTAAGAATTAACCAAGTATCACCACAAATAGAGTTTTTAACTTCAGAATTTAAAAAAGTTAAGAGCAATTGGGATAAGGATGAGACCTTTAAAATGGTTGCATCTTACACTTCTAGTGAGGATGAGATGGAATTAACCAATGCTTTATTATTGAGCATTGATCATCCTGATGCTTTGTTCAAGATAGCGACAAGTGCTAAATCTGTTGAATCACGACTAAAAGCAGTATCCGATATAAAGGACATTGAAGTTTTAAATCGGTTATCGAAAAAAGCCACTAATAAAAGCGTACTACAGGCTGTTCGCTTAAAATTAACAGAAGCCAAAACCCATCAAAAAATCATAAACGATACTATAATAAGTGCACAAAAATTAGCTTCTGGATTGGAAAAGCTGAGTAAACAATCCTGGGTTGACGCTCAATTTGAATCAAAGGTGAATCTCACAATAAAAAACTGGCAAAGTCTAAACCTTGCTCAAGTTGAAACTACTGTTGAATCAAAGAAGAAAGAACTCTCCGACTGTTTAGATATTTTCCAAAAAGCTTTAATCACCTGCCAAGGAATAATGAATGATAATAAACTGGCGATAGAACAAGTCGCGATCCAGCAAGAAACTTTAGATAAACAAAACGCATTGTGTCATCAACTACAAAATTTAACAGAGGAAATGGTTGATCCATCAATGGATTCTTTAGAGTCCTATCAATCCGTTAAAACAGCTTTTGAATTTTTGAATAAAAATTGGCTGCAAACAATCGCAGAATTTCAACCAGAGAAGAAAGCGCTTCATACATACTCAAAGTTACAAGAACAATTACAAGCTCAACTATTGCCATGGGAAAATTTTATAAGTTTGAGAGCAGGGTTTGAAGAATTTTTTAGTAGTGAGCCGATTAGTGAGTATGATGTACTGCGTAGCTGGTTAAAAAGATGGCAGGCTCTTAACCATAAACTCGGATGGTCTAAAAAGTTAGCACGACCAGAATTAGTCAGTAAATGCTACGAGTCTGTTACTAAGTATCAAGGACAATACGATAAAATAGTCACTTCGCAAAATAAAAAAGCTAAATACCTAAACCAAAAGATAGGCCTATTAGAAAAACACTGTCAACAACGTAATTTAATCGCAGCAAATAAATTGGTTAACTATATCAACAAAAAATTAAATGATAGTATTAGTGATTTCCGAGCTTCGCTATCTCGAAAACTAGAGAATATTCAACCTCAATTAGACGAGTTACGGGATTGGCATGCTTTTGCCACAGGGCCTAAGAAAGCAGAACTATGTGAAGTGATGGAGCAGTTATCAACTGAGCTGATGGAACCATTAGTTAAAGCAAAAAAAGTCCGAGAATTTCAACAGCAGTGGCGAGAGTTATTAGCATCTGATCCTATAGCCGATGATGAATCTTGGGAGAGATTCAAAAAAGCCAGCGACATTGCCTATTTACCTTGTTTAGAATATTACGCAGAAAAAGATAAAGCCAGAGCCGACAACCTTCAAAAGCGGCAGGACGTTTGCGAATTTTTAGAACAGATTATAAAAGAAAATGGTTGGAATACCTCAGTACCCGAACAACCTGTAATACAAGAGCTACCTTTAAAACAAGATGGTGTTGAGCCAGAGCCTTTAAGTAATAAGAGCTTTAAAAAAGACATTGATTGGAATGGTATTGATCAACTATTTAATAAGGCAAATAACGACTGGAAAAAATATCAGCCAGTTCCAGAAAATGAACGACAATCAATACAAGATCATTTTAATGCTGTTCAGTCAGTTGTCCGAGACCGATTAGCAACAGAAAAGCAGGCTAATTTAGATAGCCGTTGTGAGTTGGTCGCACAAGCGGTCAAATTTCACGAACTAAAAGGTGCTGATGAACTGATCCAAGTTGAAAAATCAATTAAGGGTGTAATGCTACTTCAAAAGCAGTGGAAGCAATTAGGCCTTACTTTCTACAAGGCCGAGCACGAACAATGGAGATTATTTCGTAGTGCTATTGATAAAGTATTCGCGAAACGAGACAGCCTAAAAAAGCAGTTCAAAAGTGACTTGCAGAGTAATCTGGAAAAATTGAAAGATATCACTAATCAAATTGAAGAACTTTGTAAAAAAGACGACGAACATTTAAAGGCCAGCTTTGAGCAATTTGAAAACTTAAAACAAAGTTGGTCTTTTGATACGGAATTACCCAGATCGATTTCGCAATCGCTTTTAAAAGCTTTTGAAAAAAGTTGCAATCAATATCGGGATCACTATGCCGGTATTAACCAACGCCAAGAAAAACTAGCCCTAAGTTCCTTTTTAAAAGGTGTCGAGGTAATCAGAGTAGTCGAAGAAAAATGGTTACAAGCGAATACAACAACAATACAAAAATCTGATTTGGAACAATTGCAAAATGAATTATCACAATTGAGGTGTGATGAGAAAGGCAGAGCTCTTTTAGATCAACGTTTTAGTCATATTAAAGCTAATGATGCGCCTATGGAAAATCAAACGGGATTAAAGCAACTACAAAATTTAGCATTATCCATGGAGATTCTACTAGCCATCGATTCTCCTGAAAGTTGTAAAGAGCAACGTATGAGCATTCAATTAGAACAACTACAAAAAGGCATTGGCACAAGTCGGCCAAGTACAAATAATCTCAAAGAAGTTTTAAAAATGTTTAATACATGGGTAACTATTGGATTTATCAATCAAACGGAAAGAGCTGAATTAGAATCCAGAAGAATTAAAATATTTACCGTTGTAGGCTTGTAGCCTTCTTAAAAAATATGGCAGGTTTTCTAGAATTCTATCTTTCGGTTCATTAGCGATAACAATAAAATTACCAACCGAATGAACCGAAATTTTGAATTTGAAAAATTAGTGAGTCATTTCATCCCAAAAGGATTTAACACCAGTCCACCAGTTGTTTGATTTAGGGCTATGTTGTTTTTTACTACCGTTTAAGAAATCATCAAACTCTGTTAATTTACTTTTTTGTTCTTTGTTTAAATTAACCGGGGTTTCTATGACTACTCGACATAATAAATCACCACGCATTCCACCACGCATAGGTGAGATGCCTTTTCCACGCATTCTAAACATTCTGCCAGTTTGTGTTTCAGCAGGGATCTTTAATTTCACTTTACCGTCAAGAGTTGGTACTTCAAGCTCACCACCAATACAAGCGGCCTTAAAGCTAATGGGCATTTCACAATATAAATTCTCGCCATCTCTATCAAAAATAGAATGATCTTTGACATGCACTTGCACATATAAATCGCCAGCAATTGCACCGGCACCACCCGCCTCACCTTCACCAGTTAAACGAATTCTATCTCCGGTATCAACTCCAGCCGGTATCTTAACGGAAAGTATTTTCTCTTTACGAACACGCCCTTCACCTGAACAGCTGTTACAAGGATCTTTTATGACGGTTCCTTGGCCATTACAACTTGGACAAGTTTGCTGAACGGAAAAGAAACCTTGTTGCATCCTGACTTGCCCAACACCTTTACAAGTATGACATTGACTGGAACTAGAGCCTTTTTTAGCACCACTACCACTACAAGGCTCGCAAGTGACATAGGTTGGAATTTTGATCGTTTTTTTGATCCCTTTTACAGCATCTTCTAAACTCATTTCTAAATTATATTGAAGGTCAGAACCTCGTCGTTGTCTTTGTCGGCCGCCACGACCACCTGTTGCACCACCACCTCCGCCACCAAAAATATCACCAAATACATCACCAAAAATGTCACTAAAATTACCTTGTTGGCCGCCACCGCCACCTTGACTCGGATCAACGCCAGCATGTCCATATTGGTCATAGGCTTGACGTTTTTGAGGATTATTTATTATTTCATAAGCTTGCTTCGCTTCTTTAAAGTTTGCTTCAGCATCTTGTGAATCAGGATTTCTATCAGGGTGGTATTTCATCGCTAAACGACGATAAGCCTTTTTCAGCTCTTTCTCATCAACTGATTTATCAACACCAAGAATTTCGTAGTAGTCTCTTTGCGACATTGTTTTTCTCTTTCTTATAGATCAAGAACGCGGGGTAAGCCCCCGCGTCAATTAAAACTTATTATAGAACCAAAGAATTACTTCTTTTCTTCATCCTTAACTTCTTCAAACTCAGCATCAACTACATCATCACCTGCATTTGATTCAGCAGACGGTTGCTCTTGTGGCGCTGCTTCAGCTTGTCCGGATTCAGCTTGTGCTGCTGCGTACATGCGTTCAGCCATTTTCTGAGATGATTTAGTTAGCGTTTCAGTTTTAGTAGTAATTTCATCCTTGCTATCACCTTTCAGCGCTTCTTCTAAATCTGTAATCGCTTGTTCAATCACTTCTTTCTCGCCATCTTCAAACGTTACTTTTTCTTCACCCATGGTCTTCTTAGTTGCATGAATTAAGCCGTCCGCTTGGTTTCTAACTTCTACCATTTCTTGGAACTTCTTATCTTCTTCTGCATGCGCTTCTGCATCACGAATCATTTGCTCAACTTCTTCATCAGATAAACCAGAGGATGCCTTAATAATAATGGATTGTTCTTTACCTGTTGCTTTGTCTTTTGCTGTGACGTTTAAAATACCATTCGCATCAATATCAAAGTTAACTTCAATTTGTGGTGTACCGCGTGCCGCCGGTGGAATATCACTTAAATCAAATTTTCCTAATGACTTATTTTGTGCCGCCATCTTTCGTTCACCCTGACAGACATGAACGGTTACTGCGCCTTGATTATCTTCTGCTGTTGAGAAAACTTGGTTGGCCTTAGTTGGTATAGTTGTATTTTTATCAATTAAGTTAGTCATAACACCGCCCATTGTCTCAATACCTAGAGATAATGGCGTCACATCTAATAATAATACATCAGTTACATCACCGGCTAAAACAGCCCCTTGAATTGCTGCACCCATTGCAACGGCTTCATCAGGGTTAACGTCTTTACGAGGCTCTTTGCCAAAGAAATTTGTAACTACTTCCTGAACTTTAGGCATACGTGTTTGACCACCGACCAAAATAACATCATCAACATCAGATACATTTAATCCGGCGTCTTTAATTGCTATTTGTAACGGCTCCAATGTACGCTCAACTAAATCATCAACTAATGACTCTAATTTAGCACGTGTTAGTTTAATGTTTAAATGCTTAGGGCCGGAAGCATCAGCTGTAATATATGGCAAGTTGATATCTGTTTGCGTGCTTGAAGAAAGCTCTACTTTTGCCTTTTCGCCAGCTTCTTTTAAACGCTGAAGCGCCAATGGGTCATTATTTAAATTGATACCGCTTTCTTTCTTGAATTCATCAACTAAAAACTCAATAACTCGCATATCAAAATCTTCACCACCTAAGAATGTATCACCATTAGTCGAAAGCACTTCAAAAGTATGTTCACCATCCATTTCAGCAATTTCGATGATAGAGATATCAAAAGTACCGCCACCTAAATCATATACAGCAATCGTTTTATCACCTGTGTTTTTATCCATGCCATAAGCGAGTGCTGCAGCTGTTGGCTCGTTGATAATACGTTTAACTTCTAAAC
This sequence comes from Polaribacter sp., assembly GCA_047633355.1. Taxonomy (GTDB): domain Bacteria; phylum Pseudomonadota; class Gammaproteobacteria; order Enterobacterales; family Kangiellaceae. The sequence goes on along the minus strand of JBLIBL010000003.1, from coordinate 57,665 downwards.
CCGCTATTTTTCCAGCATCTTTCGTTGCTTGACGCTGCGAATCATTAAAGTAAGCAGGAACCGTAACAACCGCTTCTGTAACGGTCTCACCTAAAAAGTCTTCTGCTGTCTTTTTCATTTTTTTAAGTACTTCGGCACTGACTTGCGGTGGAGCCATGGCTTTACCATTAGCTTCAACCCATGCGTCGCCATTATCTGCTTTAACAATTTTATAAGGCACCATGCTGATATCTTTTTGCACGACCTTGTCATCAAACTGACGGCCAATTAATCGCTTAATTGCGAATAAAGTATTGGTCGGGTTAGTGACAGCTTGACGCTTTGCAGATTGACCCACTAAAACTTCACCGTCTTCTGCATAAGCAACGATAGATGGTGTAGTTCTTGTGCCTTCCGCATTTTCGATGACTCGTGAGTTTTTTCCGTCTAGAACTGAAACACAAGAGTTTGTAGTTCCTAAATCGATTCCAATTATTTTTCCCATGGTATTCTCCAAATTTGTTTAATTAGCTTTTTATATTTTGACTAAATCGTTTTACTCAATTAGCCTTTTCAAAAGCATTTAAAAGGTTGTTTTGTTGACTTGCCCTTTATCTGGGGGCTTGCAAAATTATTTCAAGAGAGCCAGCACTTAAAACTGGCTATTTTTTATGCGTTTTCATCAATTGATGGCGCTTTTCCTTTAGCAACTATCACTCGAGCAGGGCGAATTAAGCGACCATTTAATTGATAACCCGGCTGAATAACCATCATCACGCTATTCGGTTCATGTTCTTCACTTTCTTGCATAATCATTGCTTCATGTAATGCGGGGTCAAAATGCTCGCCTAATGGCGAAATTTGCTCTATTGAGAATTTTTTTAAAGTATCAACCATCAACTTATAAGTCAGTTCAATCCCTTCATACATAGCCTTTTGAGACTCATCTTCAACGGGTAATTCAAGCGCTTTTTCTAGGCTATCTACTACACCTAAGATTTCTTTTGCAAACCTTTCAAGGGCAAATTTACTCGCATTGCTGACTTCTTTTTCTGTTCGACGACGAATATTTTCTGTTTCTGCTTTTGAGCGAAGTGCAGCATCTTTGTTTGAAAGAGCATTCGCCTCTGCATTTGCTAAAGCCTCATTCAATTCAATAATCTGCTCCTCTAAGGTTAAAGAACCACCTGTTTCTAACGACTCATTAGTATTTTCGACTTCAGACACTTCCGTCTCAGGATTTTTGATATCCTCTTTATTGCTCATTTTTGCTCCTAGATAGGTGTTTTACTTTGCTATCACTGATTTCAGTGAACAACAGATAGTTTTAGAATTTGATGGAAATATGGGGATGATTGGAGATAATTCAACTAGTTTTAATGCGATAAAATATTGTTATTCTCGATTAAAACCTACTATTTCTATTAAAACCTGTTACTTTTTATATAACATCGCTTGAAATAGGGACTATTTAGCTGATAAATTGTTGAATTATCGTCAATAAAATTGGAGCTTAGCAAAACGAGCATAATATATGGAAAAGTTATTTAGTTCTAAAAATCTAATTATCCTGCTTGTTTTCTTGATGACTTTATTTCTCATCAATCAGTTATGGCGCTACCTTACGCTAGTGCATCCTACCCCTATTCGTATATCTGTTGCACGTACGCCTTTATAGGCTCCTTTTTATATTGCTAAACATTTAGGACTTTTTAAACACAATGGTTTAGACGCAAATTTGCTCGATTGCGTCGGGGGCGACAAAAGTTTTAAAAATGTGATGTCAGGTCAGGCGGATTATGGAACCAGCTCCCAAAGCCTATTGATGTTCGCTGCACTAAATGCGCAAAGTTATGTCAATTTAGCTTCCTTTGCCGAGTCAAGTAATGATATCAAATTCTTAATTAAAGGAAGCGAGAATTTCGACCTAAAGTCTTTCAAAGGAAAAAAATTGGCGTTATTCGTAAATCGGCTAGTGAGTACTATTTGAGTTTAATGTTGGGGTTGTATCACCTTAATGTTGATGACGTAGAATTAGTTTATTTGGCACCAAATGAGATGGCAAATGCTCTTGATAACGAGAATATCTCAGCAGCTGCAATCTGGGAACCCTATGCTTTTGAGATCAAAAAGAAGTTAGGCGCCGAGGTTATAATACTCGATACCGATAGCTTATATACTCTTTATTTTAATCTTGTTGCAAAACAGAGTTTTGCTAATTCAAATCATGAAACGAATAAAAAACTTTTACAATCATTAAACCAAGCGATTGAATATATTGCCGAAAACCCAATAGATGCAAAACTAATATTAATGAATAAACTAAAGTTAAAGCAAAATTTTATCGATTGGATATGGCCAGATTATTTTTATCATTTGTCGTTAAATAGATCATTCATGTTAACAATTAAAGATGAAGCTCGTTGGGCGATTGGTGCTAATTTGTCCGATGTGAAAAAGCTCCCAAACTTCAGTCATTATATAGATACAAAGTCTCTGTCAGAGGTTGATGCAAACGCGGTTGGAATAGAATGAATGTAAGTCTTACGTTATTAATAAAATGAATATCAAGTCAAAACTTAATTCAATTTCTAGAGGCTTGTGGTCGACGCTAATAATCGCAAGCATTTTTTTTACGTGTACGTTTATAAGTATCGATAAAGCTCTCACGCAAGACCGATACGTTGCTAAGACACTAATATATGTATCTGGTCTGTCTAGCTATTTAAGTGAGTTTATATTGCAACAAGATAGCCAAACGAGTCTAAACTGGGATATCGAACACCAAAAGTTGGCCATTCATTTAAAAAACAAACCCTTAATGTCGTGGTCAACGATGCGTTATATGAATGTAATTGAAAAGCGTCAAGCCGGAGTCATTTCACTTTTTGACCACCTTCAAAGACTCAATTTTAATAAGTCGAGTACAGATATAAAAACCTCGATTAACATGCATATAGTATATAAAATATTTATTCAAATGGAATCGATTCTAGAAGATTCGATTCGACTAACATTAATAGCAAAGGAAGAAACCAAGCGAGTTTTTTTATACCGTGGTGCCTTTTTTGCGCTAGTTGTGCTGGTGGCTATATTTTCTATGATGTCGCTTTCTAAAAATATATTTAGAGAGCTTCACTATGGATTAAAAGTTTTAACAGACGGAACCATACTTGCGAGGAATGGAGAGTTTAATCAACCAATAAAAGAAATACCAGCTGGAGAGTTTGGTGTAGTAGCCAAACATTTTAATAGCATGTTAGCTCACTTAAAAGAAACTACCGTTTCACGGGACTTGCTTCAATCAATCGTTGAGAAAAGAACTAAACAGCTAATCATGCTAAGTGAAACAGACTAGTTAACCAAAATACCAAATAGACGGTTTTATGACCTAAGAATAGCTAATGTTATTATTACCTCCAAACGTTGTAAAACGCCCTTGTCTTTATTGATGGTCGATATTGACTATTTTAAAAGTTATAACGATAATTTCGGTCACGATCTCGGTGATATTGTGCTAACAAGAGTTGCCCAAACGATTGCCAACAAGTTACCAAGAGCCACTGATTCTGTTTCTCGATTTGGAGGTGAAGAGTTTGTAGTTATCCTCCCATCAACCGACCAAAATGGAGCGATGGTAATCGCAGAGCGAATTAGAATGTATGTTATGGCAATGCGTATTCCTATATCTGCACTTTCTCAAAATAACGATCAAAAAGTTGTGACCGTTAGCATTGGAGTTACCACTATCGCCGGAGATAATATGAACGAAGTCGACTTGCTGAAACAAGCTGATGTCGCCCTTTATGAAGCTAAATATAAAGGTAGGAACATCTCAAGATTATATAATAAATAGAGGATGAAATATCAATATCAGCAGCACACCTCGAATTGAGATTAATACCGATAAACTAGTCGAATTTTGATTTATTCTGAGTAAATTTAGTAGCTTAAAACTTAAACTAAGCGAAACCTCAGGTAAACTATCGCGATTTGTTATCAAGTGCTGTAGAAAGCATTTTAGCTGTAACATCAACGATTGGTATAACCTTCGCATATTGCATTCGCGTTGGACCAACAACGGCCAGAACACCAACTGATTTGCCATTTTGTTTATATGGAGCGGTAACTAAGCTGCAACCACTCAATCCTTGACTGCCCGACTCTTCACCTATAAAAATCTTAACTCCATCTGCGGCAAGTGAGCGATCTAAAAGGGTCATTATCTGTTGTTTTTGCTTAAATGCTGAAAATATTTGTTCAATATTATCTAATTGCCCATGTGAGGCCATTGAGACCAAATTAGTTTGCCCCGATACGTGAAAGCTTTCATCCGTTTGTGCGGTCAACTCTTGGGAGGTTTGAAAACCTTTTTCTGCAAATTCTATTGCACTCTGTAAAATCGTGTCGAGTTGTTGCTTTTCTTTTAACATTTCACCAAACAACTCTTGCCGTGCCGAGTTAATATCTCGTCCAGACAACTGCTCATTTAAATAATTTGCCATTTGAGCAATCTCACTTCTTTTATACTCTCTATCTACTTGGATCACTCGATTTTCAATCTCATCGTTTTCTAATACCATGACCACTAGTAAGCGGTTATCCGATAATGGTACAAAATCAATATGCTGAAGTTTTTTAACTGGAGCCGCTGGGATCTGCACTAGGCTCGCCATTCGTGTCATATCTGAAAGTAAATTTGACGCGGTTCCCACTAATGTTCGAGTATCTTGATTTGGATTAAGATTACTTCTCACGTGATCAATTAACGCTGATTTAGGCGAACGAACTTGTATAATTTTATCAACAAAAATACGCAGACCTTGAGTGGTTGGAATTCGGCCCGCAGAAGTATGCGGAGACAGAAGTAGCCCTTGCCTTTCTAGATCAGCCATTACATTTCTTACAGTCGCTGGACTAACAGTAAGGTGTGAGGACTGCAATAAAGCCTTTGAACCGATTGGAGTCCCCTGTTTTACATAGGACTCAATTAGGGACTTCATCAAAATTAAATCGCGTTCTTTCATTGACTTCTCTTAAAAGATAATTTGCTAATTAAATGATTATCAACGAAAATAATTACACTTAAGCATAAATTACTATATAGGGACTAACTGCTCCTATTTCAACGGTCAAACTAATGCCCCATTCAACATCATTTAATAAAATTGGTCTAGTCGGTAAACCAAGCAGCAAGGCAGCACAAGAGTCTGTGGATGGTTTGATTAAAGTCATCAATCAACTTGAACTAGAGATATTCTTACCTCAGTCGGATGACTTTTCATTTCCAGTTGCTAGCGCAACAGATGTTAATAAAAGGCTTAAATATTTACCTTTTGAAAAAATGGGTGAGCAGTGCGATCTAGTTATTGTTGTTGGTGGTGATGGTAGTATGCTTAAAACAGCACGCGAGCTGGTTGACTCTCAAGTTCCTTTGTTAGGCATTAATCGAGGGCATTTAGGTTTTTTAACGGATATCCGACCAACGGAAATAGAGACACGAGTACCGCCTATATTAAATGGTCAATATAGCCTAGAAAATCGATTCTTATTACACGCAGAAGTATTCAGAAATGATAAAGCCATTGGAAACTCAACGGCAGTCAATGATTTTGTTTTATATCCTGGCGAAATAGCAAGAATGATTCAGTTCGAATTATATATGGACAGACAATTTGTTTATAGCCAACGCTCCGATGGTTTGATTGTTTCGACTCCAACTGGATCCACTGCATATTCCTTGTCTGGAGGCGGTCCTATTCTTGATCCGCAAACGGACACCATAGTTTTAGTGCCTATGTGCCCGCACACACTAACCAGCAGACCCATTGCCGTCAATAAACATAAAGTAATTGATCTGGTGATTTCTGAAACTAACCCACATAGCCCGAAGTTGAGCTGTGATGGACAAGTGATTATTGATTTAGCACCAGGCGATAGAATAAGAATTAAACAATACCCGATCCAAATGCGCTTAGTACACCCGTTAGATTATGATTATTTTGAAGTGCTGAGAACTAAACTGGGATGGGGACAAAAACTTTAATGATCTAAAACCAATATCATTTATATTTAGAGCCTGTTTGTTATTAGCTCCATTTGGCTATCAACTATTAAAATTCAATTTCCTCTTCATCCTCTTCTGCAGAAGGGCCAAAGTAATCAAAAGGATCTTCATCATGCTTCTCTGAATATTCAGTTGGCATATTCTCTACTCGAAATATTTCGAAACCTGAAGATTTAGTGGATGCGCTGGCAAGTTTTCCATTTTCAAGGTCAATTCTAACATCTATCAACCCATCAGGTCTTGGAGGGTGATTTTCAGCCATTCCGTCCAACGCTTTTTCCATAAATTTAGCCCACACTGGTAATGCCGCTCGCCCGCCAAACTCACTTTTACCCAATTTTTTGGAGTGATCAACAAACCCCACCCAAGCGGATGCAACATAACGAGAATTATATCCTGTAAACCAAGCATCTTTATTTTCGTTAGTCGTTCCTGTTTTTCCGGCCAAATCATAACGCTTAAGTAATGGGCTTTTTATTCGATTAAGCGCAGTCCAACCAGTACCTTTGTGAATAACGTCTTTTAACATGCTATTTAAAATATATAAATTTCTTTCATCAATCACTCTTTCTGCAAATCTATGTTCTGCGACTAATAACTCTGAATTCTCAGATAAAGAGTCTTCAATTAATGTGCCCTCAGTTGGCTCAGTATGCAATTGTGCAACTTCTAAATTTGTTTGCAATTCATCCGATATTTCAGATTGTATTTCTGCTAATAAACTATCTTTTTGAGCATTTTCTTCGAGCAATTTTAAGCAATACTCACAGACAGTTATAGGCTCCGCTTGAAACAGCACCTCTCCTTGACTGTCTTCTATGCGCTGAATAAACCAAGGTGTCACTTTAAATCCGCCATTCGCTAATGCCGCATAACCCGTCACAACTTCTAATGGTGTGAATGAAGCTGAACCGAGTGCTAATGAAGGATAGGCTTTCATATTAGCTCCAGGGAAACCAATCGACTCAATATATTTTTTTGCATAATGAGGACCAATTTTATTAATCAACCTAATCGCCACCGTATTGACAGAGCGACGCAGTGCGCTTCTTAAAGTAGTTGGACCTTTATATTTACCATTATCATTTTCTGGTCGCCAAAAATTACCAGCAGAAATATCAGATTCAATAATGGGTGAGTCATTAATTAAAGATGCTGCAGAAAAGTTTTTAGCCAAAGCGGCAGAATAAAGAAAGGGTTTTATATTGGACCCCACTTGACGCCTTGCTTGAGTCACCATATTGAACTGATCTTTACTGAAATCAAAACCACCCGCTAGGGCTTCTATTGCACCATTTTTAGGATTTAAAACAACGAACCCGCCACTCACATCGGGAATTTGTGAAAGCTGATATATTTTTGTGGGTAGCGGCTCTGTTTCTTGTGTTGAAGAGCTTGCCTCATCTGTTGAATACTCAGGTTTATCTATTGAAGGAGCAACCTCCGTCAATAAAACAGCATCATCTAGCGAGTAGATTTCAACGGCAGCTTTATCAGTTAACTCAATAACTGATAAGTCAATTCCTAATTTTTCTAATACTTTCTCCGTTTCAAGCACTCTTATTACATCACCAAGCTTGACGATATCTTGCATGCTTTTAATTTTTCCATATTCTCGATGGTTCTCATCAACATATTTTCTGGCCCATTTTGAATCGATATAATTCACATGTCCGATAGTGCCATCGGCTAACATAACCTTTGCAAACTCATCTTCAATTTCAATGGCAATCGCAGGAATTAAGTTTCCTAATCGAGCGAAATCCGCAATCCAAGTTTGAATTTCAAGAGGCGTTATATCTGAGGTAATCTCATAATGTTGCTCAATCGGTCGGTAACCATGTCGTCGGTCATATTCCATTAAACTATTCTTTAACGCTTTTTGAGCGTAGTTTTGTAATTTAGGATCTAAGCTTGTATAAATTTTCAAACCATCACTATGAGCAGACTCAAGCCCATATTGTTTAATTATTTCTAAATGGACCATTTCTGCAACGTAAGGGGCGCTTACAGTTGTTCTCGCACCATGACGATTGGTTTTGATTGGGGAATTGTTCGCTTTAGTATATTGCTCGTTGTTTATGTGTCCTTGACTAAGCATTCGGCCTAAAACGTGTGTACGCCTTGTTCGCGCTTTTTCTGGATAGCTTATTGGGTTAAAAACAGACTGCCCTTTGGGTATACCTGCCAAAGTCGCTAATTGCGCCAAACTAAGCTCTTTTAATTGCTTACCATAATAAACTTCTGCGGCTGCACCTAAACCTGCAGAGCGATGACCAAAAGGAATCTTATTTAGAAATATCTCTAAAATTTCATCTTTTGTTAATTCTGATTCAAGTTTCCAAGCAACAAACATTTCAGTAAATTTTCGAGAGAAACGTTTCTCACGGCTCAAAAAATAATTTCTAGCAACTAACATGGTTATCGTACTAGCACCTTGGCTTTTTGTACCTGTGGCCGCCAGTTTAAATATTGCTCTTAAAACACCTTTTAAATCAACGCCAGAATGATGATAAAACCTTACATCTTCCGTTGACAGTAATGCGTTAATGAAGTCTTGTGGAACTTCGTCCATTGTAATTGGAATACGTCTTATATCGCCGAACTCATTAATAAGTTGACCATCTTTGGAGTAGATGCTCATTGGTGTTTGTAGTTTGATCTGCCGAATACTTTCAACCTCCGGCAAATCAGGTCCAACGGCTAAATACAGCCCAGTGAAGCCCATACCAAACAGGATTGTGAACAGTGTCACGATATAAGCAAATTTAGGTGCCAGCTTTGTGATTCGTTTCATACCTAGAATTCAAATTAGTTGCCATAGTAGTTATTCGGACAGAGTATAGCGGTATTTGTTCATGGCTTTAACTTATAATTTATTTTAAGTCTCTAATTTGTGCGCTGTTTCTCTAAGAAATTAAATGTGAATATAACTGCACATTGAAGAATTTGGTCTAAAATTTAGTCACATATCTAACTAATTGATCTAAATTGGTTATCATGGAAATTGCGAGATAGGTCATAGAATGAGTAAATAAGTGTACAAAAGATCAGCAAAAAATCGATTTTAAAAAAAAAAAAGGGTGATATTTCTTATAGTTAGAGCTATTATTTAAAGTGAAACCAGAGTTATCAGCTGTAACTGGATAAAAAGATAGGAAAAATTGTAATTATGCTAGGAAATTTATTCAGCTCCAAAAAGACAGCTTTAGTCGGTATTGATATCAGTTCTACCGCATGTAAGCTGATTGAACTAGGAAAAGTAGGTTCGAGATATCGCGTAGAAAGCTATGCTGTGGAACCGCTTCCTCAAGATGCGATGGCTGATCGTGATATTCGTGATCCTGAAGTCGTGGCTGAAGCATTAAAAAGAGTGATAAAACGCTCTGGTACAAATATTAAACATGCTGCCGTTTCTGTAGCAGGCTCTTCTGTTATTACCAAAACCATTCAAATGGATAAAGACCTTAGCGAAGATGAGATGGAAAGCCAAATTGAAGTAGAAGCCGACCAATATATTCCCTATCCTCTTGAAGAAGTCGCGTTAGACTTTCAAATAATAGGCGAATCAGAAAAAGTTCCTGATAAAGTAGATGTATTACTAGCCGCGTCCCGAAGTGAAAATGTTTACAGTAGAGTGGATGCTTTAGAGTTAGCTGGGCTAACCGCTAAAGTGGTTGATGTAGAAGCCTATACCATTGAAAGAGCTTTTCGATTACTAGCCAATCAATTACCTGATCAGGGTGAAGGACAGATTATAGCCGTCGCAGATGTTGGTGCTACTAATACAAGTTTAAGTGTTTTAGAAGATTTTAATACTATCTACACAAGAGAACAGACGTTTGGTGGCTCTCAATTAACGGAAGAAATTCAACGGCGCTACGGACTTTCTTTTGAAGAAGCTGGAATGGCAAAAAAACAAGGTGGTTTACCAGATGATTATGAATCCGAGGTCTTAGAGCCGTTTAAAGAAGCTATTATTCAGCAAATCAGCCGTTCATTGCAGTTTTTCTATGGTTCGAGCCAGTATGGTGAAGTTGACCACATTGTATTAGCTGGTGGTTGTTCTGTTATAGACGGTTTAGAAGAAATGATTGAAGAAAGATTAGGCACAACCGCATCAATAGCCAACCCATTCGCCGATATGTCGCTTTCGGCAAAGGTAAACGCACAAGCACTAAGCTCAGACGCACCGTCTCTTGTTAACTGTTGCGGATTAGCATTAAGGAGTTTTGACTAATGGCTAATATCAATCTCTTACCATGGCGCGAGGAAGAGCGAGCTGAAAGACAACGCCAGTTCGTTAGCTTATTGGGTCTTGTTGCTGTGCTAGGTGTTTTGATTATGTATTCCGTTTTTAGTTTCTTTGGAAACGAAATTGATAATCAACGTTCTCGAAATAGTTTTTTACAAACACAAATACGTCAACTAGATACCAAAATTAAAGAAATAACCACTTTGGAAGAAGAACGGAAAGAACTGGTAGACCGAATGAAATTAATTCAAGATCTACAAAAAAGTCGCCCACAAATTGTTCGCTTATTTGATGAAATTGTAACAAAAATGCCAGAAGGTATGAACCTACAACAAATAGAAAGGAAAGGTGACAACGTTATCTTTACTGGGATAGCCGAGTCGGCTCCACGAATTTCAAACTTTATGCGAGCATTAGCAACATCTCAGTGGATTCGAAAACCTGATATTGATGATATAGCAGAAGACAGAGACTCTGGCGCAGGTCGTAAAAACTTTACATTAAGTGCAAAAATTACGTCACCTAACGCAATCAGCGAAGGAAATAAGTAATGAATGCTGATGATTTAAAGAATTTTGATATCAATGAAATTGATTTTAATAATATGGGATCATGGCCTATCACAGGAAAAGCAATTATGCTTTCAATTGTGTTTGGCATTGTGGTTGGATTAGGTGTTTACTTATTCATTGGCGGCCAGCGAAATGACTTAGTGACCATAGAGCGTAAAGAAATCGAGTTAAAAAAGGAGTTTGAAAAAAAACAATCCAAAGCTGTTAATCTAGATGCTTACAAACGCCAAATGAAAACCATTCAAGAAAGCTTCGAAACACTGTTACAACAACTCCCTAAAGCTGATCAAATGGCTGAGTTACTCGATGAAGTTTCTTATGCCGCTACCGGTGCAGGCTGTGAAATAGTTTCCTTGGGTTTTGATGCTGAAAAAGATGCTGAATTTTACTCAGAAAAACCAATTCAAATACAAGTTTCAGGTGGATATCATCAAATTGCAGACTTTATCTCTCGCGTTTCTAGATTGCCAAGAATTGTTACCTTACACGACTTTAATATAAAAATTGGTGATGGTGAGGTTACCAGCTCTCCAGGTGAAAGTGCCTTGATAATGCAAATAACTGCAAAAACTTATCGTGCAGACTCGGGAGAAAACTAATGTTTATATTTAAAAGACAAGCCCGAATGAAAAATTTTTCCAGAATATCGTTAGTCCTTGGTACATTGGTATTATTAGCTTCTTGTGGTGGTAATACAGATGATCTGCAATCTTGGGTAGATACAATTAAGGCTAAACCACCGGGACGCATTGAACCGATGCCAGATGTCAAAGTGTACCAACCTCACGACTATACTTCACAGACATTGCGTAGCCCTTTCGCTGACATGGAACCAGAATTAGAAGCTCAATTAAAACTATTGCATGATGGTTGCGATGAAGAAATTCGTCCCGATCCAGAAAGACGACGAGAAGATCTAGAACGTTACACTTTAGACTCTATGGAGATGGTCGGCATTCTAAAAAGACCTGGTAAAGAATGGGGATTAATTCGAATGACCGCCGGATCTATTAGTGGCAATGTTGTAAGAGTTAAACAAGGTGAGTACCTCGGAATACACCATGGACAAATTTTAGGTATTTCAGATCGACAAATAGAAATCACAACCTTAGTTCCAGATAGCAAAGGTTGCTGGGAAAGACGAAAAGTATTTTTAACGCTGGCTGAAGGATAGCGGGCAAGCATCGAGTCAGGGTAAGCTGGAGTTTATATGAAAATCGGTAGACAAGTTGAAAGGTCTGAGTTGGGAGTAAAAAACATGGTAAGTCAAAAATGGATCAAAGGAGCATTAATTGCTTTAGTGGTTCTAACAAGTAGCATTGTGAATCTAATTAATGCCACTGAAATTACGAATATAGACTTTGCGGTACTTCCAGGAGATAAGGTAGAAATTCGAGTTTCAATGGATACGCCGCCGCCAAATTTTAAAGAATTCACAACCCTTAATCCTGCCAGAATAGCTATGGATTTTGCTGGGGTAACCTCTTCTCTTAAAAAGAAAACTCAAAGTGTTGGTGTAGGTGTGACACGAAGTATCACCGCAGTAGAAGCAGGTAACCGAACCAGGCTAGTTGTCAATTTAGTTGAAATGACGTCTTACGCATCACGAGTAGATGGTAATGATTTAATCTTAACCATCGGCCATGGTACACAAGCAGTCAGCGCAAGCGGTGGCTCAACGGAAAACTCCGTGTATCAAACAAATGACCAACAGGGCGAGCCCCAAGCAATGTCGAGCGGCAAAGATATTTCAAATATTGATTTCAGACGCGGAGAGTCTGGCGAAGGGCGAATCGTTGTTCAACTTGAAAATTCGAATATTGGAATTGACCTCCGAAAGGAAGGTAGAACCGTTTTAGCAGAATTTGTTGATGCAACAATTGCAGAAGAGTTGATAAGAAAACTAGACGTTATTGATTTTGCTACACCTGCGAAATTTATTTCTACAAGTGTTATTGGAAGTAACGTAAGAATTGCAATTGATACGATTGGAGATGAATACGAATATTTAGCTTACCAAGCAGATAATGCTTTTATTATAGAATTAAAACCTTTAACCACTGAAGAGATTGAACAGAAAAAGCTTCGAGAGCCTATATATACAGGAGAACGTCTATCACTTAATTTTCAAATAATACCAGTTAGATCTGCTCTGACTATATTGTCCGAGTTCACTAATATTAATATGATCACTAGTGATACCGTTTCTGGTTCGATAGCTTTAAGATTGAATCAAGTTCCTTGGGATCAGGCTTTAGATTTAATACTTAAAACAAAAGGTCTCGCCAAAAGGCAAACTGGCAATGTCATGCTAATTGCTCCGGCTGAAGAAATAGCGGCTCGTGAAAAATTGGAACTTGAAACTGAAGACCAAATTGAAAAGTTAGCCCCGTTACAATCTGAGTTTATTCAGATAAATTATGCAAAAGCAGAAGAATTGTCAGCGTTGATATTGACTAAGGGCGCACAATATTTGAGTCCACGTGGCAGCGTTGCGGTTCATGAAAAAACGAATATTTTGATTGTTCAAGATACGGCAAAAAAATTAATTCAAATTCGAGCGATGATCAATCGTTTAGACATTCCTGTAAGACAAGTATTGATAGAGTCTAGAATTGTAGTAGCTGATAATGGGTTTTCTGATGATTTAGGTGTACGCTTTGGTGTTTCTGATCTTGGTGGAGATGGCGCTATAAGCGGAAATCAAGCAGCCAGTGATTCTTTGTTTTTTGGTGGAAACCTGCAAAACAGAAGTTTAGCTGTCAACTTACCTATAACTGATGCTGCTGGCACCATCGGCTTAACATTTGCTAGATTAGTTGAAGGTACCATCTTGGATGTTGAGCTTTCAGCATTAGAAAGTGAATCTAGAGGTGAAGTTATTGCCTCACCAAGAGTATTTACTACTAATAATAATGAAGCCTATATTCAGTCAGGCGAACAAATCCCCTATTTACAAGCAAGCTCAGCAGGTAATACAACGATTACTTTTAAAGATGCAGTGTTAGGCCTAAAAGTGACTCCACAAATTACGCCAGATGATCGTATAATCTTAGACTTGCAAATTAACCAAGATACACGTGGTGAAGACACACTCTTTGGTCCAGCAATTAATACTCGAGAAGTTGGAACTCGTGTATTAGTTGATAATGGAGAAACCATCGTTTTAGGTGGTGTTTACCAGCAACGTGTAAATAGAGATGTGACTAAAGTGCCTCTACTTGGCGATTTACCAGGCATTGGCGCACTATTTAGATCAACTAAAGAGTCATCATCTAAGCAAGAGCTATTAATGTTTGTTACGCCTAAGATAGTAAAAGATTCTCTAAAATAATCTAACAGGTTATAATACTGCAAAACCCGCCATCGCGGGTTCTCGTGTTTTAGCCTATCTGGTATGATATTTGACATAATAGGTTTATCCAGTACATGTTTATTCAGTGAAGGTTTATCTGATAGCTGTTTATCTAACACAGCTTTATCTGATATCATTCGCGATCAGCACTACTAAAAAAACAAGTTCGCCTTTACAGTTAAAAATAGAATCCCTTTAACAATGAAAATTAAAGAAAAGAAAGTACTATATGAAAGGTAAAAGAAATATATTTCTTGTAGGCCCTATGGGAGCCGGTAAAACAACGATCGGTAAACAAGTTGCACAACTACTTCATTTAGAGTTTTTAGATACCGACCAAGAAATTGAGTCTCGGACAGGGGCGCCTATTGACTGGATCTTTGATATTGAAGGTGAAGAAGGCTTTCGCATTCGGGAAAAAGAAATCATTGAAGAATTATCTAGCCATCAAGGTATTGTATTAGCAACAGGTGGTGGTGCTGTGGTTACTCCCGAAAATCGCACTTTTCTGGCGAGTCGAGGCATTGTTGTTTATCTTGAAACTTCAATTGAACAACAGTTAGAACGAACACGAAAAGACAAAAAACGCCCTTTATTGCAAAACAATGATGATCCAGAATCAACTTTACGAAATTTGCACATCGAAAGAGATGCCCAATATAGAGAGATTGCTGATATTGTTGTTGCAACCAATGAAAACTCCATTAAATCCGTTGCTAATAAGATTGCTGCACAGGTTAATGAAAGTTAAAATTAGCCTACTACCCTTTTCAGGCAATAACATCAAAATAAAACAGCGGCTTCATGATTAATTTATCTGATTTGAGAGAGCTAAAGGTCAATTTAAAAGATGCAAACTATTTAATTCAAATAGGCTCATCTCTCATCTCTCAAAAAATTCCTTTTATGCAAGACTTTAGCGGTAGCAAAGTTCTTATCGTTAGCAACCCAATTGTCGCATCCTTTTACATTGAACAACTCAAATTAAGTATAAACAGCCAAGGTATAGAAAAAGAAAATATCCAATCATTTCTTATCGATGATGGTGAAATAAATAAAAGCAAAGAAAATTACTTTGCAATACTCGACTACCTAATTCAAAATAATTTCAAACGTAATGATTTAATCATTGCACTAGGTGGTGGTGTTATAGGCGATTTGACCGGCTTTGCGGCCGCAAGCTTCCAAAGAGGGATGAACTTAATCCAAGTGCCTACCACTTTGCTTTCACAAGTTGACTCCTCGGTAGGTGGTAAAACAGCCATTAATCATCCCCAAGGCAAAAACCTCATTGGAGCCTTTTATCAACCTAAACAAGTCATCATAGATACAAATACACTTTCTAGTTTGCCCGACAGAGAGTATATCTCTGGTCTTGGTGAAGTTGCAAAGTATGCCTTTTTAGGTGAAAAAAAGATCCATAACATCCTTGAAACAAACCCTTGCGCGGTTTTAGAAAGAGAACCTACGGTATTAGCTGAAATTATTTACCTTAGCTGTCAAATGAAAGCAAATATTGTGGCTGAAGATGAAAAGGAAATGGGACAACGAGCGATTCTTAACTTGGGTCATAGCTTTGCTCACGCTTTAGAAACCTTAACTGGCTACACTCATTATTTACATGGCGAAGCGGTATCAATTGGATTAGTTATGGCCCTCGCACTCAGTGTAAAGAAAGGCCTACTTGAAAAACGGAGCCTTACCTCCTCCATTCAAATCTTAAAAAACCTTAAACTTCCTGTAACTTGTGAACTACCTTTAGCTACAGCAGATTTTCTTGAAGTCATGGCAAAGGACAAAAAAAATCGATCGGATTCTTTAAGGCTGGTTCTAATCGATAAGAACCGAGCAATCATTGTTGAAGAAAGCGACAAATCCTTGATAGCAGGTATCATTGAGGAATATACTTCAAGTTAAAGTGTTAAAAACACAACGCCTATCGAGATGGATTCCAGAGAATAATGGAAAACTACATAAGCCTTCAAAAAAGCCAACTATTAGACTCACTTGAAAATCAAGTGAGGTTTTCTCAGTTAGTGGCCGTTTTAGTGGGTGAAAAAGGAATTGGTAAATCTTACACTCTAGAGCAACTACACCAACGGCTAAGTGACGAAATATGTATAGCCCATATTGATGCTTCACTAGATATTCAAGAAGACCAATTGCAAAAAGTCATTTGTTTACAGCTGGGTTTGCCTAGCCAACAACTTGATAGTGTTGAGCATATAGAAAAGAGTATTCGCAACAACCTTAGAAAAAAAGCTCTCATTAGTATAGATAATGCTCACCTTCTTTCAAACGATAGTCTTAATAGTTTGTTGCAGTTAAATCAGAGTCAGATTAATCATCAAGAGTCTGTTTTGTTTTTATTATTGGCGGGGGATGAATCCTTACCAAAAAATATTAGCTTTACTAACACATTTAAACAACACCAAGAAATGTGTGTGGTTTTTCAATTGGAAGCAATTGAAAAAAGTGAAGTCAGTTCTTTAGTAGCTGCGATTAGCCAGCTAAATATCGATGAAATTGAAGGCACTTTTGGCTCTAAACAATTAGACTATTTTTGGCAACTATCAAAAGGCATTCCAGCTGAGCTTGAATATCAGGTATCACGTTGGCAATCTGGCTTACCCAAAGAACAAGCAAATGCTGAAGCAATTCCGCAGGAAAAAACAAGTTATTGGAAAGCTATTGTTTATCTAGCGCTTGGTGTAATTTTTGTTAGTATCTTGTTCTACCAAGACGAAATTAATAAGATCATTTCACCCGACTCCAATACCAGTGAAAGCTCAGCTATATTAACTCCAGCACAAGATAAACTAGGTAGTAAACGAAAAATTAAGAAGGCAATTTACAAAGGGGTGATTAATCAACAGCAAATAAAACAAACTCCAACTCTTGAGTCAGGTTCTTCTAGTGGTCAAAATGATAACAAAGAGACCCCTAAAACACTAAATTCTAACGACTCCGCCTCAAACTCATTAAATACAGATAAGAGCATTGAAGGCAAAAAATCAATGCCCCCTATCAAGAATATTCCGTCGTTGAAAAAAACGGAGTCTAAACTCGAAGTAATTAAACCCATCACTAGTTATATAAAAAATAAAACTCTAGAAGGTAAAACACAAGAAAGTAAAAAAAATGTAAACAAGCTAATTAGCAAACTATTGCGATCAAAAGATGAACTGTTTTTACTTGCACAGCCAAGTAGTTATTTATCATTACAATGGCTAGGTGTAAGTCAGTTAGATAATGCGAAAACCTTTCGCTCAAATCACCCTTTAAAATCTGCTATGTACATATACCGACGGAAACAGTCCAACAAAAGCTATCTCTATTTAGTTGTAAGTGATTTATTTAATAACCACTCAGACGCTAACATCGCAAGAGAAAAGTATAAAAAAGCGAACTATCCAGGAACGCCTTGGATTAAATCTTTATCAGCAATCCAAAATGAAATAAATAAATAAGCTGAAATTAACAGACTGAAATAAAAAAGGTCAATAAAAAGGCCTTAACTACAATTTGAATTGGTTTTCCCTAGAAGATAGTCGTTACCTAATGTAAAATCCCCAACATCAATTTTTGCGGTTGAAAGACCCTTTAAATAAAGACAAATAAATGCTTAAAAATGATAGCTATATAAAAGCAGCGTTAAGCCAACCAGTTGAACGCACGCCAGTGTGGATGATGAGACAGGCAGGAAGATATTTACCCGAATACAGAGAGTTACGCGCTAAAGCGGGTGATTTTATGGCGCTTTGCACTAACCCGGAATTGGCATGCGAAGTAACCCTTCAGCCTTTAAGACGGTTTGAACTTGACGCGGCTATATTATTTTCTGATATTCTAACAATCCCAGATGCAATGGGTTTAGGCCTTTATTTTAAGCCGGGTGAAGGACCAGCATTTGAAAGACCAATCACTTCAGAAGCTGAAATCAACAAACTAGCCGTGCCTGATGTTTCAGATAAGCTAGCTTATGTAACCGATGCCGTTAGTGTTATCCGTAAAAACTTAAAGAATGAAATTCCACTAATCGGCTTTTCTGGTAGCCCTTGGACACTTGCGACCTATATGGTAGAAGGTGGAACCACCAAAAATTTTGGAAAAGTTAAAGGATTAATGTTTGAAAACCCGTTAGCAATGCATAAACTGCTAAATACTTTAGCTAAATCAGTAACAGCCTATTTAAACGCTCAAATTGAAGCGGGGGCGCAAGCTGTGATGATTTTTGATACATGGGGTGGCGTACTCTCAACAAGAGACTATAAAGATTTTTCTTTATATTATATGCAACAAATTATCGATGGCTTAATTAGAGAAAAAGACAGTCAAAAAGTGCCTGTAACAATATACAGTAAAGGTGGCGCTGGTTGGCTTGAATCAATGGCCGCAACTGGTGCAGATTGTGTTGGTTTAGATTGGAGTATTGATATTGATCAAGCGAAAAGTCGAATAGGTCATCAAGTGTCTTTACAAGGCAATATGGACCCATGTGTTTTATATTCAAACCCAGAAAAAATCAGAGCTGAAGTTGCTGATATTTTAGGGAAGTTTGGTAAAGGTAATGGTCATGTTTTTAATTTGGGTCATGGTATTCATCCGACCATTGATCCTGAGAATGTTAAAGCCTATGTTGATGCTGTGCATGAGTTTAGTGTTCAATACCACCAGTAAAGCAGTTAATATCATCTATTAAAAAAGGCGCAGAAAGCGCCTTTTTTAATACGTTTTATATGTAATTAAACTACAAAGTAATATCAATAGAAACAGGTGAAAATGTTATTTTAAGCCCGCCTGGTGTTTCTACTTCAATGACTAAACTGCCAGACTTAGCAGTCGTTGTGCCTCTTATCGACACACTATATGCTAGGCCACTATTAGTATCAGGAAATGATCCTTCTCCGATAGCTGTAGCTAAAATAGTGACACGCCCCCGTACTTCTGTCCCATAAATGGTACAGTTTGAGGATCATTTATACCTAATTCTTCACGTTCAGGGCGAGGATTAGCACTAAGCCAGATAGCCGTAAATGTTCCGTCAGTTGTTGTACATGATAAATCTATCGAGCCGCCCCACAATAAAGCTTAAACCAATAAAAGAACTAAGTAATGTGAATTTTTTAACCCTAAAGATGTTTTGATTAACCAATTCATCATATTTTTTCCGAATACACCACAAAACAAACAATTTACGAATTTAATCTCTATTAATTATTTTTAGCCTCTCTAAACTTTGTATTATTTACAATCACAAAAAACAAAAAAAGCATTAAAAACAATAATTTATCACATAAACCTAGACTGGACTCTTACTATTATCTAGCTTAAAGATTAATTTTAATCTTTAGATTCAATTATTTTAGCCGTTTATAAGAAATTGGCTGAGTTTTTAGACTAAAGAGTGTACTTTTTTCGATTTATGGTTGATTTTCAGCTAATAAAAAGATTAAACGCTTAAAGCCAAATATTTGAACTCGAATAAAGGTTATAATTCGTGAATTAAATAATAGGTATATTGGTCAATATCGCGCTTATGCCAACGTATAACCTAACAATAGAGATAGAGCCTGAGCTGTTTAATATTAATGAGCGTACTTGAATGAGTGAAGTAACTGGGTTTCAGGCGTCTTGGTGGAGTAAAAATCGTCATATCCAGACATTATGGAGTACTTTTTTTAAATCAAAACCTTCTAGCACTGATGTTAAACGCTTAAGGATTGAATTAAATGACGGCGATTTTATCGATGTCGATTTTTTTGAAAATAAACATCGGCCGACATTATTACTTTTACATGGTTTAGAAGGATCAATTAATTCTCCCTATATTGGCGGCTTAGTCAATGCGGCCAAAAAGAAAAATTGGCAAATTGCAGTCATGCATTTTAGAAGCTGTAGCGGTGAACCTAATCGATTGTTACGCAGTTATAATAGCGGGGTTAGTGAAGATTTAAATGAAGTGATCACTAAATTGGCAGATAAGGGAATTTCCATAGACTATCTTGTTGGATTTTCACTAGGTGGAAACGTTACTCTGAAATGGCTAGGAGAGCTTGCAGATAAAGCGCCAGTAAAAGCGGCTGTTGCTGTTTCAGTTCCTATGTTATTAGGTGTATCTGCTACAGAGATAAACAGTGGGTTTTCAAGGCTTTACGAATATATTTTATTGCGAACATTAAGAGCTAAAACACGAGAGAAGCTTAAACAGTTCGGTGATGATATTTTACCCAATAAAACAATGATAAGATCGCTTAATTGTTTTTGGCGATTTGACAACTATGTAACGGCACCAACACATGGTTACGAAAGTGCAGAAGATTACTATAATAAAGCTTCTTCTAAACAATTTATAAAGACGATTGGTAAACCAACGCTTATTATTCAGGCAAAAGATGATCCCTTTATGAACGAAACTGTACTTCCAACAAAAGATGAGCTTTCAAAATGGGTGACTCTAGAAGTAAATGAGAATGGCGGTCACGTTGGCTTTGTTCACGGGAAATGGCCTTGGAAAGCAGAGTACTATTTAGATAAAAGAATTCCTGAGTTTCTAGAACAATATTAATTAAATATCACGTAAATTAAGTACCACGTAGATAAAATGAAAACATAATGGCAATCATATGAATAGAAGACAATTTATACAATCTAGTGTTTCAACCACTTTACTAGCTTTAGGAGGCGTGTCTGCATTTCAATTTTATCAACAAAGTCAGCTAGTTTATAACAAAAAAATAGATTACGTTTTTTTGAATGCTGATGATGATATATTGTTAGATTTACTAATACCTATTTACCTATTTGGTTCAAAAAAGATTGAAATTGATATCTCACTTCAACATATCAAGAATAATATAGATGGCACTATTAGTTTACTTTCACACACAAGCCAAAAAGAATTACGTGAACTGTTAGATTTACTAGCCAGTGGATTTGGAAGGTTAGTGATAGCAGGCGTTTGGCTCAACTGGCAATCGGCAAGTGAGAAGTCGATTGCTAATTTTATTTCTAGTTGGCGAGAAAGTTCAATAGAGTTATTACAAATAGGATATAAAGGGATCCATAAAATCATATTAGGCTCTGCCTACGCGGAAGAAAAATTATGGAGCGCCATTGGCTATCCGGGCCCCCCTGCAATATCACTTTCTCAGTCGTAAGCATAGGCAATTAATATGAACCAATACAATAAAGAAAATTGCCAAAACTATGCCACGGATATTCCTCAAAAACAATTGGAATATGACGTTGTTATTGTCGGCAGTGGAGCTGGAGGCGGAATTAGTGCGGAAATTTTAACAAGCGCAGGCTTGAGTGTTTTAATCGTTGAGGAAGGGCCGCTTAGAACCAACGAAAGTTTTAAAATGAAAGAAAAAACGGCCTATGCCGATTTGTATCAAGAAGCGGCTGGTCGACAAACAAAAGATAAAGGTATTCAGATTCTACAAGGCCGAAGCGTAGGTGGTTCTACTACCGTTAACTGGACTTCCAGTTTTAGAACACCAAATCAAACCTTGGATTATTGGCAATCTGAATTTGATACAAAAGGTTTATTGAGCAACGATTTAAATCCTTATTTTTCTTGGGTCGAAAAAAGACTTAACATCTCAAAATGGCAAATACCACCCAACAGAAATAATCAGCTGTTGGCTGATGGTGCAAATAAATTAGGCTGGTCGTTAGCATCAATTCCAAGAAACGTAAATGGCTGTGCCAACTTAGGTTATTGTGGAATGGGTTGCCCAATCAATGCTAAACAATCAATGTTGGTTTCAACTATACCTGCGGCTTTAGCAAATGGAGCAAAATTAATATCCCGTGCAAGAGTCGAGTCAGTCATTATAGAAAGCGGTAAAGCCGTCGGGGTATGGTTAACGGCTATGGATCAAAGAGGGCAAGTAAAAGAGAAAAATGTTACTAAAGTCACTGCCAAAAATGTTGTTTTAGCGGCAGGGGCGATCGGAAGCCCAGCGATTCTACTAAGAAGTAAAATAGTCAATCCTAATAATACTTTAGGTAAAAGAACCTTCTTACACCCCGTCACCACTACGATTGCAAAGATGAAGGAAAAAGTAAACGCATTTGAAGGTGCACCGCAAAGCATTTACAGTGACGAGTTTTTATGGCGAGATGGCGTCAGTGGAGAAATGGGTTACAAAATTGAAGTGCCACCAATGCACCCAGCGCTATCTTCAACATTGATGTCTTCCTTTGGAAAACATCATCAATCACTGATGAAAGACTTTTCTTACTACCAAGCCAACTTAGCATTACTAAGAGATGGATTTAATGACCAAAGTGTTGGCGGACAAGTGTTACTTGATAGTAATCAATATCCCGTTTTAGATTATCAAATAAGCGATAGTGTATTTAGAGGTTTGCGTCATGCTATGGAAAAAATGGCCGAGCTGCAATTTGCGGTTGATGCTCAAAAGGTTACACCTTTACATTTAGATGCTAGCAGCTATAGTAATTTGAATGCGGCTAAAAATGCGATAGCTAATTTAAAAGCTGACAAAATTCGTTGGCAAACGATGAGCGCACATGTGATGGGTGGTTGTACTATGGGTAGTGATGAGAATAAATCTGTTGTTAACTCAAACGGAGAACATCATCAAATAGAAAATCTAAATGTGATCGACGGTTCATTGTTCCCCACAAGCTTAGGTGTCAATCCTCAATTAACTATTTACTCAATTGCGGCAAAACTATCAGTAAACTTAGCAAAAAAAATGGGTAAGTTATCTTTTTCTCTTTTTACTGAATAAGTTAAACTACAAATATAGAATATTAATGGGATATAAAATTTGGGTATGACAAATACAGAGTTTGAACAAGATTGGTTAACATTTTTGACTAATGGTAGTTTGTTGGATTTAACTAAGCGTTGGGAAGAATCAATTCCTTGTAGTAAGAAAATTACGCTAAAAAACAGGGCAAAGTTGTCTTTGTCGCATACTGGAATTTTATCAATAACACCTGAAAAACTATCAAATGTGTCGATAGTGATCTCAAGTGGAATTCACGGTAATGAAACGGCACCAATAGAAATAATGGATGAATTAATCAAAGGGATTATAAATAACGATATTCAAGTTAAAACTAATATACTTTTAATCATTGGCAACCCACCGGCGATGAATATTAGTCAACGCTTTTTAACACAAAATCTTAACCGTTTATTTTCACAAAAACATAAAGATAGTGATACCCAAGATTATGAAACGGCCCGTGCAGAAGATATTGAAAAAGCAGTATCAGAATTTTATGGTTCTTCTTCATCCTCAGATAATTTAAAACGTTTTCATTTTGATTTACATACGGCGATACGAGCATCAAAATTCAAAAAATTCGTTGTTTACCCCTATCAAGGCAAAAGGCCTTGGGACAAAGAACATATCGCTTTCTTTGGTGGCTCCGAGATTACGACTGTTTTATTAGGAAATCAGCCAGCGGGAACGTTTAGTTATTTTACCAGTGACCAATTTGGTGCTAATTCAGCAACTGTTGAATTGGGAAAAGTAAAACCATTTGGCGAAAATGATATGAAAGAGTTTGACGGTATTACAAATAACCTTCGATCCTTAATAGAAAACCTTCCAACTAAATCACTAGCATTTGATAATGAAAAGTATAGAGTTTTTCAAGTAAAACAAGAGATTATAAAGAAAAATGAAGAGTTTGAATTACATGTAGATGACGATTTAAAAAATTTTACAGCATTTCAAAAAGGACATTTATTAGCGAGTGACGGAAAAAATGAGAAATATATAGTTGAAAATGATGGTGAAGCAATCGTTTTTCCAAACAATAATGTTCCCGTTGGGCAAAGAGTTGCAGTATTATTAGAAGAAGTTAGTTTGTAAACTAGGTTTTTGTAAAATAGAAAGAGGCTATAAAATGAGTAAAATAAAAGTATCAATCATCGGTGGAGCAGGATATGGCGCGGCAGAAATATTACGCCATATGTTAGTAAGGGATGATGTTGAGGTTTTAAGAGTCTCTAGTAAAGATTTTATAGGTCAATCAGTAAGTCAGGTACATAGAAATTTACCTGGCTATGATGATCTCAAAATGCAAGATATCTCACCACAAGAATGTGTTAAAGATGCAGATATCGTATTCCTTGCTATGCCACATATTATTACGGCGAAAGTTGCTATGGAATTATTTGATATTGACGTAAAAATCATTGACCTCTCAGGTGACTTTAGACTAGAGAAACTAACTGATTACATTCGAGATTATGCACCAGAACATCCTTGCGCTGATCGATTAGGTACTTTCGTTTATGGTATGCCAGAGCTAAACAGCGAAGCAATAAAAACGGCAAAGCATATAGCAAGTCCAGGTTGTTTTGCAACAGGAATTGCGATGGGCTTATTACCGTTAGCCGATGCAGGATTGTTATCAAATACCAACATTAGAACCGTTGCAATGACAGGTTCATCAGGTTCGGGCGTTAAGCCAATAGCTGGAACTCATCATGCAATTCGAGTTAATAATTTAAAAGCTTACAAAGCACTACATCATCAACATAGAGCTGAGATCGTCCAAACCGTTTCTAAAGCGGGAGCAAAAAACATCTCGCTCGATTTTGTGCCCGTTTCAGCTCCATTAGTCAGAGGTATTTTATCTGTCTCTCAGTTAGATTTAGCAGAAGGACAAGATCAAGATAGCATTCAATCCCTGTATGAAAATTATTACGCGGACCACCTGTTAACCAATGTGCGACCAAAAGGCACAGCAGCAGAAGTAGTTGCTGTAACGGGAACAGCTAGAGTAGAAATCAGCATTGAAACAAGAGTTGATGAAGAAACAGGCAAGCGAACATTGTGTATCACATCCGCCATTGATAATTTAATTAAAGGTGGCGCTGGTCAAGCGGTTCAGAGCTTTAATTTAATGACTGGGAAGGAAGCACACTTTGGACTAGATAATCCTGGCTTGTGGCCTTAGAAAGGATTTTGAAGCTATAGCTTTAAGGCTTAGCCTGATTAAATGTTAGTTAATATTCTCACTAAAATAATCTAACTAGCAATACCTGTCTAGTTTCTTAAGCTAATTTATATTAGCTGTCATCTAACTTAAATATGAAATTAGATGGCAGCATTTGTGGTTACATGTCTCTCTTGTTCTAATATCGCGCCCCCTAACCTTATGTTCTTACAATATATCGAAATACTACCAATTAACTTACTGCAAATTGTTTTTGCTACCCTGACAAGCTTTGGTGCTCTCTTGATATGGAATAATAAAATTTATCGCAGTTTAGCTGTTTTCTTTATCTATCAATCTATTCTTATGCTGATGGATTTTTTCGAAGAAACAAAAATCACCAACACATTTCACCTCATTACTCCTGTTTTTACTTTAATGATTGGACCTCTATTGTATTTTTTTATTCGGTCATTGGTGAATGTAAAAGAATTTTCTTTTGCTAAAAAATGTACTCACCTGCTCCCCATGTTAGTGGCTCTTCCCTTTACTGACTTTACTCAGCGGGTAATAATATTAGGTACGATCAGTCAGATTTTTTATTTAGTAGCATCATTTCGATTACTGCATCGCTATCATGTTACCTCCATGGCTGTCCGCTCAGATGCAGACTCAATGAAACTAACTTGGGTTGTTAAGGCATTAGTAATTTTTACCATTATCATTATTATTGATCTTATTCGTTTGAATATGCAAAAACACAACCCCGCCGACCTAAAAGCGGTATGGTATTTTATCGATGTTTTAGTATTTCTCTGTATTTCCATGTACTTACTTTTCAAAGTTATCAGCAAGCCTCAGTTGTTCAATGAGATGACCTTGTATAAACAATTAGAACAACCATCGACGTTAGAAGATAAACGACCTGACCTTCCTACAGCTACAGCACTTTGTAATAATATTGAGAATATAATACTTCAAAAAGAGTTATTTAAGCAGCATCGATTAGCTATCACCGATATTGCAAATGAAACAGGGCTCAATGTGAAAGATATTTCATGGGCCATTAACCTTAGCTCGAAACAGAACTTTTGCGAATATATTAATGCCCTTAGGGTTAAAGATATGAAGCATAAAATCTTAGCTGGTCTTCCAAAAGGAACAAAACTGTTGGATTTAGCCTTAGAATCTGGGTTTAATTCCAAATCGACTTTCAATAATGCTTTCAAGCGAGAATTAGATATGACTCCGACTCAATTCTTGCGCAACAACAATAGACAGTAATGGCTAAAGAGACCGAAATCAGGATTTCACACGTCCCAAATCCTAAATTCGGACGAACGTTACGTCAAATGCCTTTATATTGTTAGTCTATGATCACATCCTTTAAGGAAATTTATATGCCGCTAGATAAAAACATGAACATTCGTTTGCCCATTATTATGACAACCATAGTAGTGCTCCTTAGCCTAGCATCTCCAAATACTGATGCAGAAAACAAAGCGTCAGAAATGACAAACAGTGCTATCGGCCACCCTTCCACCAGTAATGAAGTAGAGACGCCAGCGGTTTATTATGCAAGCCGAGTAAAGGCGCTCAAACTGGTGCGACAAGAGAATTGGCTGGCAGCCAGACCTATTATTGAGTCTTTGACCAGTCAATACCCAGATGACGGAGATACCTGGTACATGCTCGGACTGACCTATTTTCAATTGGGGCAATGGGAAAAATCAATTAATGCGTTTAAAAGAACTTTGATTTTGGGCACCATTCTTTCCAATATTCCCACAGGTTCGGCCCCATCGAATGATATTATGATCAATATTGCTGAAGCCTATTCCGAGCTTGGACAAGTGTCTAATGCGATTACCTGGATCAACAAATCCTTAGAAGCGCGTTACGATGGAAGAAAAAATTTAATTGGCAATTCTCACTTTAAACAAATTGCTGACTCGAAAGAATTTCAAGAAGCCTCAGGTAGTTTTCTTCCTAATAATTTATCTAGAGCTCAGTCATGGCAATTCGACCTCAACTTTCTGGTTTCAGAAATAAAGCGTCTTCATGTCGATATTTATCATTCTGTTAACAAGAAAGTATTTGAACAAATGGTGGCCAGTATCAGCGATAAAATCCCTTCTCTTTCAGATCGTGAGATCGTATTTGGATTTATGAAATTGGTTGCTGCCATGGGTAATGGGCATAATTTCATTGTTCCCACCTACTCTGATAGAGGCTCTTTTAATCAATTACCATTACAATTTTATAAGTTTAGTGACGGTCTTTTTATTGTAGGTGCGGACCAGCAGTATAAACAGCTTATCGGAAGTAAAGTTGTCGCTTTTGGAAAAACGGATGTAGCTGAAGCATTGTCTAAAACTCAAATAATTAATGCTAGAGATAATGAAATGCAACAGCTTTGGTTAGGTCCACACTATTTGAGTTTACCCTCAGTATTAAAAGGATTAAATATAGTTAACGATGCTGAAAATATTTCCCTCACCATAGAGGACACTATGGGTGGGCAACGGGTGATAAAGCCTAAATTGAAGGCAATGCAATTCAATGGTTTTCCTAAACTGCCAGCATTAGCCAATAGTGTTGCAAACCACAACCTACGAATCAAAGAGCAATATTGGTATCGGTATTTGCCTAATAACGCTTCTTTATATATTCAATACAACTATGTGCACGACAAACCTTCGCACTCTTTTAAAGATTTCAACATAGATCTCAGAGAAAAAATTTCCCAGCTTAATGTCAAAAACATTATTTTAGATATACGGCATAATGCTGGTGGGGATGGAAGTACTTATCCTCCGATTTTAAAGACACTAGTTCAATTTGAAACATTAAGACCCAATGGTAAATTATTTGTTATTATTGGCAGAAATACTTTTTCAGCTGCACATAACTTATTACTGGATATCAATCGACTTACTAATGCTATCTTAGTCGGTGAGCCTAGTGGTTCCAGACCAAATGCACTCAGTGAAGCAGGTTGGTTTAAACTCCCATACAGTGGCACATGGGGTATTATTTCTTCACAATTCCACCAAGCTTCGAAAGCCGAAGACCATCGGATTTGGGTACCTCCACACGTTCCTGTTAGCTTATCTTCAGAAAAATATTTTTCGGGAGAAGATCCGGCAATGAAAGCAATCTTTAAAATAATTAGCCATCGACCATTAGTTAAATAGGATTTCAATGTCATTTAGCGGATAATATTGCAGTGTTGAATGTCTACTATCGATGGTTATTAATGCACATGATCAATCTCTTGAACAAGCACTGAAAATTGTTATAAGTGATGAGCTGAAAAAGTTATGTCATAATTTAACTAACTGAAACAATAAAATGGTCAATATGAGTATTATTAGCAATAAAAATAAAATAGCCGTCATAAAAGTCGGCGGAGATGTTCTTTTAGATAAAGATGAGTCAAGCGGACTTGCAAACAATATTAAAGATCTTAGAGAGCATGGTTGGTCAATTGTTGTTTTGCATGGTGGAGGTCCTCAAGTCAATCGTTTGCAGGAGCACTATGGTTTGGTGGCAAACAAAGTTGCAGGGCGACGAATTACATCAAAGCAGGATCTTTTAGTTGTTAAACAGGCTATTGCGGGAGAAGTAAACGTTAACCTAGTTGCAGAACTCATAACTGTTGGTTTGCCAGCATTTGGCTGTCATGGCGCGTCTGGAAGTTTGATTAAAGCGAACAAAAGACCCCCCGTCAAAATTACTGGTGGGGGCGATTTGCCAATCGATTTTGGTGAAGTGGGTGATGTGAAAGAGATTAATTGCGAACTATTAAATGGATTGTTAGATTTAGATATTATTCCAGTAATTGCGACTTTAGGTGTTTCAGATAATGGAGAGATATTTAATATCAATGCCGACACAACGGTTGTTCAAATTGCCAAATCACTAAAAGCTAAACTACTACTTTTGACAACCCAGGTTGGCGGTGTTTTTAAACAACTTTCAGATCCTGAGAGCCGAATTAGCCAAGTCAATAGAGGAGAAGCAAATGCTTTAATTGATCAAGGTGTCATTCAAGGTGGAATGATTCCTAAAGTTGAAGAAGCTATGACATTACTATCTGAGGGTGTTGAAACAATTGCCATTGTGAGTGGAAAAAACCTAGGTGCGTTTATGGCAATTGCCAACGGTACTGGTGAGTTTGGTACGCGTATCGTTAACTAGTTTTAATAAACGAGCGGATAGGCTTTATCAGATATAAGCCTAATCCACCCCATATCAATACAAAACTCAAAAGCTGCGCATCACTTAAGGGCTCATCATAAAGTTGAGTAGCAATTATAAAGCTAATTGATGGTGCTAAGAATTGTAAAAAACCTATCCCACTTAATGGGATTTTTTTTGTGGCTATTACAAATAGGATCAAGGGCACTGCTGTAATGATCCCTCCAGCCATCAATAACAGGTCAGACTCAATTCCGGCATTGATAAATTGGGTTTCAGGCTCAGATAAACTCCAAAGGATATAGCCTAGTGCAATCGGTAATGCGATTAAAGTTTCGACCAAGAAGCCATTTAGTGAATCAACATGTAATTGTTTTTTTATGTATCCATAAATTGCAAAACTAGTCGCTAAACTTAAAGCAATCCAAGGGAACTCACCAAAATTAAAGATTTGATTTGCAACACCAAAAATTACAAAGACAACGGCTATCCATTGCATTTTATCAAGGCGTTCTCCTAAAAGAATAACTCCCATAACAATCGACATAATCGGGTTAATGAAATAACCAAGACTGGTTGCCAAAATTTGTTCATTGGTCACTGCCCATGTGAAAATAAGCCAGTTAATAGATATCAGCAGGGTGCTAATAGTCAAACCAATAATCAATCGCGGCGTTTTAATAATATTCAGTATCGCAATTCGTTTTTTTATCAATGCCATCAGCAACAGAGTTACGGGAACACACCAAAGGACTCGATGCGCCAATATTTCAATCGCACCTACATGAGTGATCAACTTAAAGTAAATTGGCGCAATTCCCCACCATATAAATGCGCCAAGGCCAAATAGCCAACCTGAAGTTGTTGATTGATCTTTCATAATGTTAATCTTTATTTTAATTGAGTCTGTAAAGAGATTGTTAGCCCATCATGTAAGTGCCAGTACCAAGAGCAATTAAAGTGTCTTTTTCATTATGTAGCTCCATTCTGACTACAGCCACTTTACTTCCGCTTCGCAATAAACGAGCCTTAGCGTAAAAGGATTCTCCTTTACCTGGGCGAACATAATCGACTCGAAGGTCAATGGTTCCAATTCTAGCCAATCGTTGTCCTAATTCTTTTTCATCGGCATCTGGATACTTTGCCATCATGCCAACTGCCGCCATAGCGCCACCTACCACGTCAAGCGCAGTGGCAGTCACACCGCCATGTAAAATATTTTGTACAAAATTACCAATTAATTCTGGTTTATTATCAAATTTGATTTGGCAGCTTTCTTCGTCAAGTTTTTCAAATTCAAATCCAATAACTTTATGAAAAGGCACACTGTGACTGAATATTTCAGCTAGCTTTGTCACTCTTTGTTGATGTTTATCATTCACGCTAGTTGCCTTAAGGGGTATCTATTAATCGATGGCTATTCTACCTAAGAAGGTACTTTTTAACTAGGTACTTTATAACTAGAATAGGATAAGAGATAATAGCGATATTAATTTGAAATAAAACCAACAAAGCTTCTTAACATGACTTCATCAATCTCAGTTTATGCGGGTAAATCCGCACTAAAAGAAATCAGACAAAATGGATTAAGCGCGGAGCAAATTCAAATGATGGCTGGGGCTTCTGGTGGTCCTAAATGGTTTACTTTATTTGGCTTAGATAAATATATTTTTGGTGAGTTTTTTAAAAATAGAGAAACTCCACTTTATACAATAGGTTCTTCTGCTGGTGCGTGGCGGATGGCATGTTTCGCTCAAAAAGAGCCAGTAGCAGCTATTACGCGACTAGCGACCTATTACTCCCATGAAACTTATTCTCAGAAACCAACGGTCGAAGAAATCAGTCAAAAGGCAAGAATATTAGTTAATAAGCTCTTAGGTGAAGATGGCGCGAAGGAAATTTTAGAGAACCCGGTTATTCAAACTCACTTAATTGTTGCACGAGCAAAAGGTTTTGCTAAGTCTGAAAATAAATTGTTGCAGCTTACTGGCTTAATTAGTTCTGCGGGACTAAATGCTATTTCAGCAAAAACACTGCCTTGGTTTTTTGAACGTTATAATTTTTTTACAAAAAATGACTTTTTAGGTTTTGACCATTCTCATTTTAATTATGATAAAGGTCAAACAAAATACGCGGGATTAACCGTCAATAATATTAAAGAAGTTTTATTGGCTTCTGGGGCAATACCACTAGTATTAAAAGGTATTAGTGAAATTGAAGGTGTAAGAAAAGGCATTTATCGAGATGGTGGCATTATAGATTATCATTTTGATGTGGCATTTCCTAAAAAAGGCTTGGTTCTATATCCACACTTTCATCCAATTATAAAAACAGGCTGGTTTGATAAAGGCTTAAAGTATCGTCATGCTAAAGCGGAAAATTTTGATAATGTTGTGATGATCACGCCATCTGAATCACACATAAAAAGTCTACCCTATCAAAAAATATCAGATCGGTCTGATTTTGAAAAACTAGATACCGATACACGCATTAAGTATTGGCAGAAAGTGCTTTCAGAAAGTGAAAGACTAGCTGAAGATTTTTCTAAATTGATAGAGAAAGGAATAGGACTCAATCAAGCATTACCAATCGAGCCCATTCTTTAGTAACTCACTTATTGTGTGATGTTTTGGGAGAAATAGACTATTGCCCCTTATTCTTTATCCTATGCTGTTTCATTTTATCCATCTTTTCTTTTTGTTCATCATTTAGAAGAGATGATATTTGATGATGTTTATTTAGACGAGCAATCATTAAATCACTTTTTAGATTAGCCATTTCAAGGGTTAAAGACTTAATCCCTGTTTCATCTACCGCTTCCGCTTGCGTTAGCGCTTTCATTTGATGATGCATGGACTTGAGAGTTTCTCGTTGAGCTTTTGTTGACTCCATACCATTTTGAATTAGTGCTTTAATTTCAACTCTTTGCTCATCACTTAAATCAAGTTTTGATAAAAGTTTCATTACATTTTTAGCGTTAGGAGCTTGCCTTACATGGTTATCATATCCACCATGACGCATTTTGTGATTGGGATTTGCTATTGCCATTGAACCAATAGCAAATAAACCGGCGGTTATACTAATTAATATTGTCTTTCTATTCATAATCATATCCTCGTTTTTGTTATACCAATTTAGGAAGTGAAATCTATTTCTATTACTTCCTAAGCGAGAAATGATTATATCCAGTCATATGTAAAGTGCTTTGTTTCAATTGTAAAGGTAGTGTAAAAAGTGATAACAATTGGTGTTTATTAAGTAATTAAATTAGTAAATTGACTATAACTGTTTCATAATAAAAGCATGAAAAAAACTAATATTTTAATCGCAGATGATGATATTGAGCTCTGTGAACTATTGAAAGTCTATCTAGAGCTAGAAGGTATGAAGGTTAATCTTGTTCATAATGGACAAAATGCAATTAACTATTGCCAAAATAACTCCCTCGACCTATTGATTTTAGATGTGATGATGCCGATTAAGAATGGTTTTGATACTTTACGCGAAATACGTCGAGAAAATAACCTACCTATTTTAATGTTAACTGCAAAAGGAGATAAAATCGATAGAATCGTTGGACTAGAGATGGGAGCCGATGATTATGTTGCTAAACCTTGTGATCCTAGAGAGTTGACAGCTAGAATCAGGGCGATTGTTCGTCGAGCTGTGCAAATTAATATGACGATATTAACAGAAAAATTTCTAACCATTGACGATGTTTCACTAAATAACAATAGTCGAGAGTTGAAAGTTAAAAACATCTCAATCGAGTTAACATCTACAGAATTTGATTTACTCAAACTACTAATGGAAAGCTTAGGTCAGTATGTAACTAGGGAAACAATCAGTGAAAAAATCTTAGGTAAAAGACTTCAGTCCTTTGATAGAAGTATCGATATGCATATTAGTCATCTTAGAAAAAAACTAGGGTTAACCGCTAATCAACAAGAACGAATTAAGACCTTAAGAGGAAACGGTTATCAATTTGTAAGTATTCAAGATGCTGGCGCGCGTGGAAGCAAATAACTTGACTCGCATTCTATCAAAATTGAGATTTCGTTTATTTTGGAAAATATTACTTTCACTCTGGCTTGTGTTTTTTTCTATATTTATTTTAAATTTGATTATTATTCAAACCAATACCGATGATGTAAGATTTCGTCCAGTACCGCCACATCATCTTGAACAATTAAATTTCAGAAAAAACAAATTGAAATACCTTTTAAAGGGCAATTCTAGAATTCCCCTAAGAGCAAACAGACTACTTAAAAATACGTTTTTGATTGATAAAGAAGGGGATGAGTATTTTGGAAAAAACATTCCTGAAATCCTATTGCAACTACACCATCAAGTTTTGTATAGACATCACATACTATTAGCTTTCAAAAAAGAAAGTCATTATATCGGCGGCACAAACATCAAGCTTAATAATAAAGTCTATAAAATATACTTCCATCAAAAAGTTCCTCTATTTAGTCAAGGCTATTTTGGTTTATTAATCAAGGAGTTTACCAAAAAATTAGTATTTATAACTTTTGTCGTCAGTTTCCCTATTAGCTTTCTAATCGCTTGGTTTTTTAATCGTCCTATAAGTCAATTGCAAAAAGCATCGCTGGATTTAATTCGCAATTTAAAAAACAACCATCAATTAATAAAGATGACAAAACGAACCGATGAATTTGGTGATCTGGCGGTAGCTTTGAATAATTTCGCGGAGCATTTAAATTCAGTCATTCAAACCAAGAATCGTCTGCTTAGTGATGTATCACATGAATTAAGATCGCCATTAGCTAGGCAAAAAATAGCCGTAGCACTGGCAGAAAATGCTTTATCAAAAGATCATAAGTCCATCCAGAGAATCAAATTGGAAGGTAAAAGGCTGGAGTCTATGATTACTAGTTTACTGGATTACGCCAGACTCGATGACACTTCTGAAACTCAGACAGAATCAAAATTTAATCTCAGTGACTCTCTTAATAAACTAACTGAAGATGCTGAATTTGAGGCTGAGCCAAAAGGATTAATAATTAAAAGAGAGATTCAGCCATCCATTTACCTGTTAGGGGTTGAAAGCATTTTATTAAGTGGCATTGAAAATTTATTAAGAAATTCTATTCGCTATGCCAATAAGTTAATCAGTATTAGTGTACACCTTGAAAAGAACTCTATTAATATCACAATCGAAGATGATGGTTGTGGTGTTGAATCGAATGAATTAAAAAAAATATTTGATGCTTTCTATCGGCCACAAGTTGACCGTTCTAGAGATACTGGCGGTGTGGGGTTAGGGTTATCAATAGCATCTAAAGCCATTTCAATTCATCATGGACAAATAAGAGCAGAATCGGTTTACCCACAAGGACTGAGAATAGTGATAGACTTGCCCTCTTAACATCGTTAAGAAACAAATAACCCCAAGAGACCCTTAATGAAATTTTTTTTTCTGCCTCTAACTCTAATAATATTTTGTCAACCTATAGTAGCAGACGTATCTCTATTACCGCCTATAGATGATTGGCATGGTAAAAGCGAACACTTAATTCAAAGTTCAAGTAACCCATGGCAGACACCTTCTGAAAAATTGAATTTAATCTCAACACCCAATTACAAGGAAACTTTCAAATATCTGGATAAATTAGTTGCTAGTGATCAAAGACTTAATAAAATATCAATTGGTAAAAGTCCACAAGGAAGAGATATTTGGATGGTTATTGCTAGCAGTGACGGAATTTCTACTTCGACTGAATTGAGAAACAATGGAAAGCCAACCCTCTTAGTTCAAGCGGGTATTCATTCTGGCGAGATCGATGGGAAAGATGCTGGGTTAATGCTTTTAAGAGACATTATTTATGGCGGCAAAGAAAAATTACTGGAAAAAGTAAACTGGTTATTTGTGCCTATTTTAAGCGTTGATGGGCATGAAAAAATTTCTGCTTTTAATCGAGTGAATCAACGCGGGCCAACTAATATGGGCTGGCGCACTAGCGCAGAAAATTTAAATCTTAATCGTGATTATACAAAGCTAGAAACACTAGAATTAAAAGCTTTGATTAAAACCATTAATGAATGGAAACCGGATCTTTATTATGATGTTCATGTGACTGATGGTGAGGATTATCAGTATGACATTACTTATGGTTTTAATACTTCTTATGGCGCATCACCTTCCATCTCAAAATGGTTAAGCGAAAATCTAAAACCTCAAATAGATACAACCTTAGAAACTAATGGACATTTAGGTGGACCATTAACTTTTGGTATCGATTCTATGGATTTTAGCAAAGGAATTGTAGGTTGGACAGCATCTCCTAGATTTTCAAATGGCTATGGTGATTACCGACATTTAGCAACGGTGCTGGTCGAAAACCACTCACTTAAACCATACAAGCAAAGAGTACTTGGTACTTATATCTTTATAGAAGAGACTTTAAAAATTCTTGCAGAAAAAGGTCAGGGGCTAATTAAAGCAACTAAAAAAGACAATTCAAGAAAGGTTGACGAGCTCATAGTCTCGTGGGATATGAATCAAGAAAACCCTACCTCAATGGATTTTATGGGAATTGATTATCGACAAAAAACCGATCCATTAACGGGTTTAAAATATATAGATTGGTTAGGAACAAATAAACTCTATATAGATTTACCTATTGTTTGGATGAATAAAGCAAAAGATACAGTCAGCATACCCCAATCTTATTGGATACCTGCTCAATATTATACCGTAATTGAAAAATTAAAGTCTCATGGAATTGAGATGGTATTGCATAAAGAAAAAAAGGTTATAAAAGGTAACCAATTATGCGTTGAAGATTTTGAATTTGCAGCAGTACCTTTTGAAGGACGACAAATGCCTAAAGCGAGTTTTTCCGAAACGTCTAATAAATTTGTTTTACCAGAATATAGTGTTGAAGTAAAAACTAACCAACCACTTGGTCACTTAGCCGTTGCGTTATTAGATCCTAGAGCGACTGATTCGTTTTTTGCATGGGGATACTTTAATAGTATTTTTCAGAGGACTGAATACATTGAGTCCTATGTTTTGATTCCATTGGCAAAAAAATTGTTCGCAGAAAATCCAAAGTTAAAAAATATTTTTGAAAAAAGAAAACAAGATGATAAAGAATTTGCAAAAGACTCAACGAAACAAATGGAATGGATTTATCAGCAGTCTAAATATTATGATCAAGAATATTTAAAATATCCTGTTATTTTTGAATTTTAAGTGATTTATTATCTAAACCCAATAAACACTCTTAGTCATCACCTTAGCCATTCCTTCCATCAATACCTTAACGGCTTTTGGTAATTTAGCTCCACCAGCTTCAATAGCAAGGGTCGCGTGATGAAGTTCATCTTCTTTCATTTGCTCTATGATTTTTCGGCTTTTAATGTCATTTTCAGGCAGGCTGATTAAGTGGCTTTCTAAATGCCTTACGACTTGATATTCGGTTTCTGCGACAAAACCTAAACTCCATTTATCACCCATTAAACCTGCCACTGCGCCAATTGAAAATGAGCTTATATACCAAAGAGGGTTGAAAATACTGGTATGGCTGTCTAGTTGCTTTAATCTATCTGAGCACCACTGCAAATGATCGTTCTCTTCCGCGGCGGCCTCTTCCATTTTTTCTCTAACTTCTGGTAGTTTTGCTGTAAATGCTTGCCCTTGATAGAGAGCTTGGGCGCAGACTTCTCCGCAATGGTTGATGCGCATTAACCCTGCAGAATGTTTTTTTTCTTTTTGCTCTAAATCATCTTCATCTAGCTTACTTGATGGATTGTCTCTTTCGGTCACCTGATAACCGCCAAACAGCGTTCTTAATGCGTTATCAGCAACACTAATTATTTGGTCAATGGGAGAAATTTGTCGCATTTTAAATTCTTCTTGAAGACATGATTAAGACTTAGTAATAATATTAGTCTATTATCGTTAATATTCTGATATAGAACAAGTAATGATCAATTTGTGGTCGTTATGGATGTAAATAGAGAAATAAAATGAGCGGTCAAACTGAAACCGTTGCGGGTATGTGGGGGCTTGCTTTATTAAGATTAGACTTTGGTGCTCTTTATAATAAATTTCATGGAGAGTCTAAAAAAAACCTGCGTGAAGCATTAAAAATGGCCTAAGTTAATGTCGCCATGTGTTTTGTGGCTAGATAAAATAGAAAAGGGTCTTTCAAGTGGCGATGGCGGAACCTCACAAAGAATACTCGCGACATTGTTAACTTGGATGGCAGAAAATACCCATCAAGTCTTTATTGTAGCCACCGCAAATGACATCAGTAAATTACCTCCTGAATTAATGCGAAAAGGCCGATTAGATGAAATATTTTTCGTAGATTTGCCTGACTCAGCATCAAGAAAAGATATTTTTGCCATTCGTTTATCCAGACGAAAACAAAGCGTAGATAAATTTGATCTCGATATTTTAGCTGGAGCAAGTGAAGGATTTACAGGTTCAGAAATTGAACAAGCGGTTGTTTCTGCGTTATACCGAGCTTATGCAGAAGGCACTCCAATGACTACAAATTCAGTTAAAGAAACCATTGAACAGACTCATCCTATTTCCGTAGTGATGGCTGAGAAAGTTCAAGCGCTTAGAGATTGGGCAAAAGGTCGGACGGTGTTAGCGAATTAGTAAACAGCGATTGAATATTATTCAATCTCACCCTTCTCACGCTTAATATTCAATATATCTGAATGAATTTGAGATTTATCAACGCCTTTACCTTTTAAGGAGTTATAAACCGCAACAACCATTGCTTCGGATCCACTGATGTAAAAGTCTTTTTCGACTAACTCTTTTTCGTCACATTGCATTGCGGCTTCATGGGGAAATCCAGTTGCTCCTTTCCAGTTTTCATCGCCACCAGAAATAACAGGTACATATGTAAAATGAGTATTATTAGCTTGCCAGTCGTTAATCATATCGTGCTGGTATAAATCATTAATCACTTGAGCGCCTAAATAGAGTTCGATATTTCGGTCACTTTGGCTCGAAAATGCGCTTTCGATCATACTTTTCATAGGAGAAAAACCTGTTCCACCTGCAATGATCACTAAATCTCTGGGACTATCATTTAAAAAACAACCACCAAATGTTCCCTCCAATTGAAAACTTTCAGCATTTTCAAATAAATCTAACATATCCTGAGCGAGAGAGTGACCCTCAACTACACGTATATGCAGCTCAATGAAATCAGTTTCTTCTGGCGCACTCGCAATAGACAAAGGTACTCGTTTTCCATCCGGCATGTGTAAAATAATATATTGACCACCCTGAAACTCAAAGAGTGCTTTATCGTCCGGCATAAAACGGATACGATGAATTTGTTCATTCAAAGGTGTAATGTCAGTTGTTCTACAACAATATTCAGCCATGATGATTTTGTCCTGTGTTTTCTAAGTACTATGCTTTCTAGGTACAATGTTTTCTAAGTACTAAGTTTTATCTTTTTAGATGAAAACTTAGATAACGATTCTTTCATCTGTTTGAATTAATATGATTCTAGTCTAAATCTGTTTCTAGTCTAAACCTAACTCATCCCAAAGTTGATCAATTTTTTTGGTAATTGTTAGGTCTTTTATGATGGCTGTACCCCATTCTCTTGTGGTTTCGCCTTCCCATTTACTGGTTGCATCAATCCCCATTTTTGAGCCTAAGCCAGAAACAGGAGACGCAAAATCCAAATAATCTATCGGTGTATGGTCTATAAGTGTCGTATCTCGGGTTGGGTCAACCCGAGTCGTTAACGCCCAAATAACATCATTCCAGTCTCTTGCATTAACATCATCATCAGTCACTATGACAAATTTGGTGTACATAAATTGTCGTAGAAAACTCCAAACGCCCATCATGATTCTTTTTGCATGACCTGGGTATTGTTTTTTGATCGTCACAACAGCCATACGATATGAGCAGCCTTCTGGCGGTAAGTAAAAGTCGACTATTTCTGGATATTGCTTTTGCAATAAAGGGATAAACACTTCATTAAGCGCAACACCCAATATTGCAGGCTCATCTGGAGGTCTGCCGGTGTAAGTTGAATGGTAAATTGGGTCTTTACGGTGAGTGATTTTTTCAATAGTGAAAACTGGGAAGGTCTCTACTTCATTATAATAGCCAGTGTGGTCACCATAAGGGCCTTCTTCCGCCATATCATTGGGATAAATAAATCCTTCCAGCACATATTCTGCTGATGCCGGCACTTGTAAATTATTACTTAAGCAGTCTGCTACTTTGGTTTTTTCACCGCGTAAAAGCCCCGCAAAAGCATATTCTGAGAGTGTATCTGGGATCGGTGTAACCGCGGCTAAAATAGTGGCGGGATCAGCCCCTAACGCCACACTAATTGGAAAAGGTTCTCCTGGATATTTGTCTTTCCACTCTTTAAAATCAAGAGCCCCGCCTCTATGAGATAACCAACGCATAATCACACGATTTTTCCCGATCACTTGTTGGCGATATATTCCTAAATTCTGACGTTTTTTTTCAGGACCTTTTGTAATCACTAAGCCCCAAGTAATTAGTGGAGCGACGTCTCCTGGCCAACAGGTTTGAATAGGTATTTGGCTGAGATCAACATCATCTTTTTCAATTATTGTATGTTGGCAATTTGGCTTCTTTATTTCCTTTGTTGCCATATCAAGCACTTTTTTAAAAAGAGGTGCCTTATCCCATGCATCTTTCAAACCTGCGGGAGGTTCCGGCTCTTTTAAAAATGCTAATAATTTTCCAACATCTCGTAATTGATTAGTTGACTCACAACCCATGGCGGCTGCTACTCTGCGTTCAGATCCGAATAAGTTAGTTAAAACGGGTGTATTAAATCCTTTCGGATTTTCAAATAATAGTGCCGGACCGTCTGCTTTCAAAACGCGATCTGAAATCTCAGTCATTTCTAAGTTAGGGTCGATCTCTTGAGTAATACGTTTTAAATCACCTTTTTTTTCAAGATGATCTAAAAACTCTCTAAGATCTTTGTATTTTACCGATGGATTAAACATTAATAGTTGCTTACCAAGAAAAAATTAACAAACTTATTAACAACAGAGGCGCAACGTGTATTGAGTCTCCGTTGTGAAACTCTTTTGACTTTATGTTTTCGAGATAATCTTGAAAACATATTCTAATTTTTACCACGCTGCTTCATGGAATCAAAAAACTCATCATTAGTTTTTGATAAGGCTAATTTATCAATTAAAAACTCCATTGCTTCAGTTTCATGCATCGGATGCAATATTTTTCTTAAGATCCACATTTTTTGTAGTTCTTCTGCGTTAGTTAATAACTCTTCTTTTCGCGTACCACTTCGGTTAAAGTTGATTGCTGGAAAGACTCTTTTTTCTGCCATTTTTCTGTCTAAATGTAATTCAAGATTACCGGTTCCTTTAAATTCTTCGTAGATAACTTCATCCATTTTTGAGCCAGTATCAACTAACGCCGTTGCAATAATGGTTAAGCTGCCACCTTCTTCAATATTTCTGGCTGCACCAAAAAATCGTTTTGGTCTTTGCAATGCGTTGGCATCAACACCACCGGTTAATACTTTTCCTGATGATGGAATAACTGTGTTGTATGCTCTTGCCAAACGCGTAATAGAATCTAATAAAATAATGACATCTTTTTTGTGCTCAACTAAACGTTTTGCTTTTTCAATGACCATTTCGGCAACTTGCACATGGCGACTTGCTGGTTCATCAAAGGTAGATGCAACCACTTCACCGCGAACAGTTCTTTCCATTTCTGTCACTTCTTCTGGACGTTCATCAATCAGTAAAACAATTAAAAGACAATCTGGATGATTAGCGGCAATAGATTGTGCAATGTTTTGCATCATCATAGTTTTACCTGCTTTTGGCGGAGAGACTAACAAGCCTCTTTGCCCTTTTCCGATAGGAGAAGCAAGGTCAATAATTCTAGCGGTTAAATCTTCGCTTGAACCATTTCCGCGTTGCATCACCATTCTTTCATCTGGGTGAAGTGGTGTTAAATTTTCAAACAAAATTTTATTACGCGCATTTTCTGGACTATCAAAATTAATTTCGTTAATTTTGAGTAAAGCAAAGTAACGCTCACCGTGCTTTGGTGGTCTAATTTTTCCAGATATGGTATCTCCAGTACGTAAACTAAAGCGTCTAATTTGACTTGGTGATACGTATATATCATCAGGTCCAGCTAGATATGAAGAATTAGCATTTCGCAGAAATCCAAAACCATCCGGGAGTATTTCTAAAACGCCATCACCAAAAATATCTTCTCCACTTTTTGCATGCCCTTTCAAAATAGCAAATAATATATCTTGTTTGCGCATTCTTGCAACATTGTCGAGGCCTTTTTCTTTTGCCATTTCTGTTAATTTGGTTATGGGGAGAAGTTTAATTTCGGAAAGATTCATAGATGGGTTCTTGTTGGTTGGTTTTTAGGTATAACAAAAAATAATTGATTATTCACTACGGATAACTGAACAAGTTATTTTTAGATTGTAAAAATCTAGCACAAGTAAAATATCAAATTGTTATTCTGTCGTAGGGTATTTTCTTCAGTTTGATTTAATGGGAGTTTCGTTTGTATTTTTAAAAAGGGTTTTAAGTAAAATTATTTTTTTACGTTTATTCGTATCTAATTTGTATAATACTTTTACTTAGTTTTTTATTTAGTTTTAATTTTTTGGATTTGTACAGGGAAGTTGCACATCGATGTAATAAAAAATAGCACTAAAAATGAAGCTTGTCCAATTTTTAGCTTCGAAATCTTACTTTATTGGATAAAAAGCGTCCAAATGGGTAGAAGTCAGAAGAAAACTAGCTTGAGTTTAAATAATGAATGCTAAATTGACGTATTCATTTCAAACTCACTAATATCTTATTCCCCCTAACCCTTGGATACTTGGCCGTAAAGCACAGCCAAAAAGGCTATCTCTTAAAAGCACTAGGTCTTATATATTGCTATCAATAAAAGCAGCTAGCTGAGATTTACTAACAGCGCCTACTTGTTGAGCTTCTACACTGCCATTTTTAACTAATATAAGTGTTGGAATACCGCGCACACCATATTGAGGTGCTGTTGCTTGGTTTTCATCAATATTTAGTTTAGCTATTTTAATTTTTCCAGCGTACTCGGTGACTAGCTCGTCTAAAATGGGTGCAATCATTTTACAAGGTCCACACCACTCAGCCCAAAAATCAACTAATACTGGTAAATCTGATTTTAATACTTCCGCTTCAAAACTAGCATCTGTTAAATGAATTACTTGATCGCTCATTCTTAATATCCTCCCAAAGGTTTAATTGTGACTTATTTATAGGTCTTTTTATTGCTATTTCAAGGTTGACTAGGTCAATTGAATAGCCTTTATGCTATGATCCTTCGACTAAAACTTTGGTTGATTAACACTAATCATAGGATTATATCTATTTTGCAATTAGATGATGTAAGTTGCAACTAATTAAGCGATAATTTTTTAGTGTTATTTTCCCGCATAAACGGTAAAGGCTCAAAAATCTATGGTTACTCACCTTTCTACTACTTCATTTAAGTCCATGGGGTTACATAAAGATTTGATAAAAGCACTTGATGCTTTAAATTATGAGTATGCAACACCTATTCAGGCTGAAGCTATCCCACTTTTATTAGATGGAAAAGACGTTGCAGGACAAGCTCAAACTGGTACGGGAAAAACCAATGCCTTTTTATTAGGAGTATTAAATGAGTTACTCACTCTACCAGAAGTAGAAGATAGACGACAGAATGAACCAAGAGCATTTATTATGGCTCCGACTCGTGAACTAGTGATTCAAATTTACGAAGATGCCAAAATTTTAGCCCAATTCACCGATCTTAAGTTACAGGTTGCTTTTGGTGGAGCTGATTATGTTAAACAAAAAGAAGGCATTCAATCCGGTGTCGATATTTTGGTAGGAACGTCTGGACGCTTGCTCGACTATTTTAAGCAAGGGGTTTATAATTTTTACGCGTTAGATTGCGTTGTTCTTGATGAAGCCGATCGAATGTTTGATTTAGGTTTTATTGATGATATTCGGTACTTTTTCAATAAAATGCCTAAGCCGAAAGAAAGATTAAATATGTTATTTTCTGCGACCTTATCAAATCGAGTGAAGGAATTAGCCTATGAGCACATGAATTCACCTACGCATATTCATGTAGAACCTGACTCGATCACTGCAGGGCAGATTGAAGAAAGCCTTTATTACCCTT
Organism: Polaribacter sp.; assembly: GCA_047633355.1. Taxonomy (GTDB): domain Bacteria; phylum Pseudomonadota; class Gammaproteobacteria; order Enterobacterales; family Kangiellaceae. Next base: position 14,075 of record JBLIBL010000003.1, on the reverse strand, counting down.
CCAATAAAGAAAAGCTCCCTTTGCTAGTCGGATTAATGCAAAAACTTCGGCCGACAAAATCAATTGTTTTTTCAAACACTAAAAGACAATCAGAAAATGTTTGGCTCTGCTTAAAAGCAAATGGATATAAAGCAGGTTTACTGACAGGTGATGTACAACAAAATAAACGTATGAGATTAATTGATGAGTTGAAGTCTGGTGAAATCGAAATATTGATAGCAACCGATGTAGCGGCTAGGGGCTTACATATTGATGGGGTCAGTCATGTTTTTAATTATGATTTGCCCGATGATGCTGAAGACTACGTACATCGTATCGGTCGAACGGCCAGAGCAGGTGCAAGTGGTTCTGCTATCTCATTCGCCTGTGAAGATGCTGCATTTAATTTGCCTGATATTGAAAAGTATATTGGGCGCGCTATTCCGCTATTAGATGTCACTGAAGAGCTATTACCTGAAATAAAAATCCCAGCAAAAAAGCCCTACCATAAACGCGGACGCCCACAAGCTGGACGTTCACATAGCAATCGTCCAAACAGTAAAAATAATAACAGTCGCAGTGAAAAATACTAGTTCATTGATTGAGTTGAAGATAAGAGAAACTCAAACACTTGATGCTCAAGGATTGCGATGTCCTGAGCCAGTTATGATGATTCGTAAAACTATTCGTTCAATGGTCACTGGTGATGTTTTATTAGTGCTAGCGGACGATCCATCGACCAAAAGAGATGTAGCTTCATTTTGTGAATTTATGGATCATGATTTAGTTTCAACAGAAACTGAAAACTTACCATATCAGTTTTGGATCAAAAAAGACCGGATCCAAAAGGATTGAAGGGGTTGCTCAATGCCATCTAGTGAAAATATTCTTCAACAAATAAGCGGCCATACTAGCCAATCTTCATTACCGCCTGTTGAACTGTGGAACCCAGATTTTTGCGGTGATATGAACATGCAAATCAAGTCGAATGGTGATTGGTGGCATGAGGGAACACCTATTGGTAGAAAAAAATTATTTAAGTTATTTTCTACCATTATAAAAAAAGAAGATGATGACTATTTTTTAGTGACTCCCGTTGAAAAAATAGGTATCCAAGTTGAATGGAAACCTTTTGTAATTATCGATTTTGATGTAAAAGAGATAAACAGTAAAAGCGTGTTTCAGTTTACCGACAATTGCGATAACGTTATCCTCCTCGAAAAACCAAATCAACTTGAACTCTCGCTATTTAAAGATGAAAAATTACCGATAATCAATGTACGCCGCAATCTTTACGCGTCTTTTACTAGAAGTTGCTATTACCGGTTAATTGATACAGCTGAGCCAGTTGAAAAAAATGGCATTACTGTTATCAAAATAAAATCAAATGGACATGATTTCATTTTGGGAGAATTCAATGAAAGTAGTATTTAAAAAAATACCTAAAGCTGCCCTCTATTTTTATGCTATCGGACTTGTTTTGATTATTATTGGACTACTAAGCTTTTTCTCTGAATCTAAATTGATGTCAGCAGTGCTGACACAGCAAGTATTTATAAGTGGTGCAATAATTGTTGCTTGCGGATCAGTTATCAATACAATTTTTCAATTCAAAAATAAGACACCTTAATAAATAATGTAAAAGTGACGCGGATGTAAGGGGCTATTTTACTCGCCCCAAACTGCAAACTCATTCCCGCTTGGCTCAGTAAAATGAAACCGTCTGCCACCAGGAAACTCAAAAATGGTTTTAATTATTTTTCCTCCGGCAGACTCAACTTCTTCTAACGTTGCTTCTAATTTGTCGCTGTAAATGACCAAAAGCGTACTACCATTACAGGTTAAGGACGACTGATCAGACTTAAAAAAACCGCCATCGATACCAGCGCTCATAAACGCACAATATTCAGGACCGTAATCTTGAAATTTCCAATCAAATACTTTAGAAAAAAATAGTTTCGTTTTTGCCATCTGAATTGCTGGAAATTCCACATAATTAATTTTATGGTGGTTTGTCATTATCTATTCCTCTTTGTTAGTGCTATCCAATACGACCTTCGTAACTTCTTTTAATCTCACAAACTTGTAATTGATACCACTGATACCAATCTTTCTTGCCTTTATCTTGAATCGCTTGATGTGCAGAATGGGATTTCCACTTTACGATTGCATCAATATCCCGCCAATAAGAATTTGTTATACCAACACCACCCTCGTCTCTAGCCGAGTAAGCGGCAATAAAGCCAGGTTGTTTATCCACTTCATTCATCATTTGTTCAGCTGCTTGCTCATATCCTCTTGTTTCGCTTGAAAGCAGAGAGATAAATGAAACCATGAAACGAGCTTGTGAGAGATCTTCTTTAACTTGTTTGGTCATTTTAACCACCGTGTGTTGTTATTGATAGCATGTTCGTCAATTTAGCAAACCAATAAACTTTAGGCATTGTGATAATCACTAGATTCAAGCGTTTCGTAAATTGGCATGGTTTCTGCTTTGTTAATTTCAAATAATTATTTACGTTAAAACCGGGTCAAAAATTGATCTGTTAAAAAAGGGAAAACAAATGAAAATTTTACTAAACGCAATTATATCGACTTTATTGGCTGTCAGTCTATCGGGCTGTATTATTGTTGATCGAGACAATTGGAGAGATTCAGACTCCAGCTGGGAAAAACGCCAATCTGATAACAAAAAAATTATTTCAAAGCTAGAGATTAATGACTCGCGTGAATCAGTCGTTTCACAGTTAGGCGCACCTGACTTTTCAGAGGCTTATACAAAAGGTGACAAACAGTACCGTATTCTATTCTACCGTACCACTCATGAGCATTCAGACGGTGATACGACAAAAGATGAAACCACACCATTGGTTTTTTTAAATGATTCATTAGTTGGTTGGGGGCAGGACGCCCTAAATCTATCGCGTTAAATAAAATTTTTAATGAAAACAAGGTTGCTACTACACACATTTACACTTGTAAATGTGTGTAGATGTTGAAGCGCCTTTTTATTTACTAAAGAAACTCCTTTATCAAATTTTTTATCATGTCGACATTCAAATTAACCGCTTTATTTTCATAAGAATTAAATTAAGACAATAGGTTTTAACAAGTTTATAATGGAATTATTCAAACTCATTTGTTAAAACGATGATTGATTCAGATAAAAATCAAAGCAATAAAAAGACTAATAAAGAATCACTAAAAGTTGCTATCGCACAAATTGCACCTGTGTGGTTTGATAGAGATAAAACGCTTAACAAAGTCATTGAATTTGTTGATCAAGCTGCGCAGCAAGCGTGTGAACTTGTGGTGTTTGGAGAAGCCATTTTGCCCGGCTATCCTTTTTGGCTTGATTTAACAGGCGGCGCTCAATTTAACAATGATAAACAAAAAAACATTCAAGCAGAATACTCTAAACAAGCCGTACAAATTGAACGGGGTGACTTGGAACCACTTTGCAAGTTAGCAAATGATAAACAAATTGCAGTTTATTTGGGTTGCATTGAGCGTCCTTTGGACCGAAGTGGTCATAGCCTATATTGCAGTATGGTTTACATTAATCAAAATGGAAAAATTCAATCGGTTCATCGAAAGTTAATGCCTACTTATGAAGAAAGGCTTAGCTGGTCTATAGGTGATGGACATGGTTTAGTCGTTCACCCACTCAAACCATTTACCGTCGGCGGATTAAATTGCTGGGAAAATTGGATGCCGCTTGCAAGAGCATCGCTTTATGCTCAAGGCGAAGATCTCCACGTGGCTATTTGGCCGGGTAATGATAGTAATACCTTTGATTTAACACGAGTTATGGCAAAAGAAGGACGCTCTTACGTGATTTCAGCATGCGGGTTAATGCGACCGACAGATGTTGCTTTAGACTTGCCTGAATTATCAGAAGTGTCAGCTGAAAATGTTGAGTATTTGGCAAATGGTGGCTCTTGTATCGCTAACCCAGATGGTACATGGCTTATAGAGCCTCAAGTTGGTGAAGAGGGTCTTTATGTTGCAGAACTTGATCATCAACAGGTTAGAAAAGAACGCCAAAACTTTGATTCTGCAGGTCACTATTCAAGACCGGATGTTTTGCAGTTAACGGTAAACCGACAACGGCAATCAACCGCTATTTTCAAGGACTGATTGTTAACAGCTAAATAAAAGCGAGTTTAGAGCTATATAAAAACACAAAAATGATTGCTAGGGGAATATTTATTAATGTTGAAGAAATGTATGTTTAAAATCTAATTTATAGGTTCTGCCGTATAACTAACACCTTCAACTAATCCGTTTGGGTGCTCACTAGTGTTGCGAAACGTGACTGGAAGTGACTCACAGTCGTTTGTCAAAATGGGACAGTCGCCGTCATTCACATCAAAATGCAGATGGGGAGCAGTACTAAAACCACTGTTACCACTTAATGCAATTACTTCGCCTTGAATAACGGTATCCCCTAAGTCAAATAATGCTCCTTGTAGTGTTAGGTGCGCGTAGCGCGAAACGCTGTTGTCATCATGTCGAATAATTATAAATTTTTCCTGTCCAACTACGCCACTTCCATCTCTAAAATTGTCCGCTACTGCAGCCACGGTTCCGCTTCTTGCTGTACGGATAGACGTCCCAATCGGCATAAAGAAATCATAGGCGAATAGCTGATTATTTTCGCTGCCATGACTGAAGTCCGTGCAATTCCCTTGACCGACTTGGTAGGTTTCTACAATCGACCAGGGTAATAAATATTCAGAGGTTGTTTGGTCCGGATATTATGTATTTTCACAGATAATAGCGGTTGAATTGTATTCATCATCTGTGCCACAACCAACAGTGAGAATAAGAACTACAGAAATTAACGGCGTTCGTATTATGTCTAGAAATTTAGCTTTCCTAGTATGTTTTGTCTCAACCATTAGAAGTGAACCTTATAGCTGATTTCAAATGAAGAAGCATGCAAGGTTTTATTGGGATAACTGTATTCTAACTCTAGGTCATCAGAACCTATTTTGTAGCCAATGCCTAAACCTAACCCGATATGAGAGCGCTCCGCGTTCTCGTCGTTTAACGAGATATCTGAAAAGTTGGTATATCCCTGCTTTAACTTAAAATAGAATTTTTTGGACGTATAGGCTCTAGTCACCACAAAAAGTGATTGATTTTTTAGGTTATCAGCTCCGGAAATGGAATCGGAATATTGTGCTTCAAGACTCATCACAAGGGCTTGAAATTTTGTAGACTTTAAATTCCAGCGGTGAAAGTCATATCCAACTGCAATCGAAAAATTGGTCGAATTAGCTCTATCTGCCTGCAAATTAGTTAGGCCTCCACCGATATAAACATTGTTCTCAGACCAACAAAAAGAACTAGTTAAAACTAGCAGCAACAATAAAAATTGAACTGGCGATTTCATTTTTTCTCCGTGGTAACGACATTACATTATCAAGATCCAATATGCGCCAAAATTAGTTACAAGTCTTCTCTTATTTTCTCAAGCTTTCTCAAATATGAGCTTAACTCGAAAATCATTCGGGTTAAGCCGCTTTTAAATTGCCTAAATAAAATTTTTTAGTTTATTGGCATACTATTTCCCGTACAGTCTGAGGAAAGGTTGAGAAGTTTAATTCAGTTGAAACGATAGGACGGTATTTCTAAAAATACTAATCTCTCACATCATAAATGGCCAAATTCTCACAATACTCAATTACTTTTACCACTATTAAACCTGAACACCATTCCTTTAAACTTGCTTCCTATCTCACCCTAATAGTTTTACCAAGGATTGGTCATGTCACTTTCTATCATCTACACCCGCGCTGGCGTGGGCATTGAAGCACCTTTAGTCACTGTTGAAACTCACCTCTCAAATGGTCTGCCATCTATGAATATCGTAGGACTCCCAGAAGCCGCGGTTAAAGAAAGCAAAGATCGAGTTCGTAGTGCATTGATCAATGCTAATTTTGAGTTTCCTACGCGACGAATTACCATCAATTTAGCGCCGGCAGATTTACCTAAAGACGGCGGTCGCTTTGATTTACCAATCGCATTAGGGATTTTATCTGCCACGGGGCAACTAAATGTAGACGATATTCTTCAATATGAGTTTATGGGTGAGTTAGCACTATCTGGAGAACTAAGACAGGTGAATGGTATTTTACCTGCTGTTTTAGCCGCCAAACGAAATGATAGAAAATTGGTTATCCCGTCTCAAAATCTTGCGGAAGCATCTTTAATTGGTAAAGAACATTGTGTAGGTGGAAATCATCTATTACAAATCTGTGCTTATTTACAAGGTCAACGTGAGCTTGATATTAATGAGTTCAGCATTGAGAAATCTATTATTGAAAAGCACTCAGATTTATTGATTAGTGATCCTGATTTAATTGAAGTGAAAGGACAATATGCAGCAAAAAGAGCATTGGAGGTTGCTGCGGCGGGACGGCACAACTTGCTTTTTATTGGGCCACCAGGAACAGGCAAGACAATGTTAGCTACTCGTTTACCCGGAATTTTGCCTGAACTAAGTGAAGCCGAAGCGATTGAGTCCGCGGCGATAACGTCAGTTAGCGACCACGGATTAGATACGCGTTATTGGAAACGAAGACCTTTTCGATCGCCTCACCACACAGCCACCGCAGCGGCTATGGTTGGTGGAGGAAGTAATCCTAAACCCGGTGAAATATCTTTAGCGCATCAAGGTGTGTTGTTCTTAGATGAACTACCAGAATTTGAGAGGCGAGTTCTTGAAGTATTGAGAGAGCCTTTGGAGTCTGGCAAGGTGACAATTTCAAGAGCGACACGTCGAGCAGAGTATCCTGCCAAATTTCAATTTCTGGCGGCTATGAACCCATGTCCTTGTGGGCATTTTGGTAATCCACGAGGCGTTTGTCGCTGTACTTCGGAAAAAATAAGACGTTATTTGCTGAAACTATCAGGTCCCTTCATAGACAGAATTGATATGCATGTAGATGTACCAGCTATGACTCAGGAAGAACTCAAGAATGTGCCCGACGCTAAGTGCGAATCATCTCAAATAGTCAAAAAAAGAGTAGTTGAGACAATGGCTCATCAAATTAAATTAAGAGGAAAGTGCAACGCGTTTTTAAACCCAAAAGAATTAGATGAAATGGTTAATTTTGAGGCAGGAGCAGAGGACTTTATTTTAGCCGTGCTTGAAAAACTAAAATTTTCAGCGCGAGCTTATCATCGGATATTGCGCGTATCGAGAACCATCGCTGATTTAGAAAAAAGTGAAATGGTTAAGCAAACACATCTAGCCGAAGCTTTGAGTTATCGTAGATTAGAAAGAATGTTGATGCAGGTGGCTTAACTTGTAATTCCTCAAAAAGCGGGGGAAATTTCGCTTTTTGAGGAATTACCCCCCATCGATTGAAAAATAAAAAAAGCCTAAGTCATCAATATAGTTTGCAAAGTCATTTCAACTTATAGTTGGGTAACAGACATTGAAATCAATGAAAAAAACATCGTGAAAATCGTCAAAGCAGTCACTGCCGTTGGAAAATAGAAAACGAACGTTTCAACACTTTAAAGAATCAAGGTTACTGTATTGAGCACAATTATGGCCATGGACAACAGAATTTAAGTGATAACATGTACCTTGCCACCCTGCTGGCATTCTACTTTTACCAAATATTTGAACTGACGGATAAGGTTTATCAAAGTTACCGTAAAAAATTCGGTTCAAAGCGTCACTTATGGGAAAATTGAGAGGGGCAATCTTTTTTTATTTTTGAGTCAAGGGAAACATTGTTAACTTATTTATTAGAGCTTCAAGACGATATCAAGACCGGTTTCAAAAACTCGTAATAGGTTCAAGTTGGATAGTGAGTCCTTGATTATAAAAATGAGAATAATGACACCTTGCTTTAAATATTCAAATTCACCGAGAATTGCTGTGTTCAAATGTCAAGAGAGTATGAGGTGATGTGATATGATTTTATGCTATAACGAGTTTGCAAGAAAACGCGCAAGGTTACTGTTAGTTGCAGCCTTTGTTGGGTTGCAATCCAACCTACGAATTGCTGGGCATTTAGTGCACATTGTTAAGCCAAGTCTAAACTAACAGTAGGTTTTTTTCTCAATTAAGCCAATAATCCTCCATCAACTGGTAAATTAATTCCCGTAATATAAGACGAAGCGTCAGAAGCTAAGAACAAAAAAGCTGGCGCGATTTCTTCTGGTTGTGCCATTCTTGCCATTGGTATTAAAGGCAAAATAGAATTCAACATTTTATCATTCTTAGTTAATGCAGATGCAAATTTAGTGTCTGTCAAGCCTGGTAAAACAGCGTTTACTCTAATGTTGTATCTAGCAACTTCTTTTGCCATTGCGCCAGTCATTGAAATAACCGTTGCTTTGGTCATTGAATAAATTCCTTGCATAGCCCCCGCGCTTACACCATTGACTGAAGCTGTATTTATAATACTACCGCCACCATTTTCTTTCATAACTTTACCCACCAGCTGACTCATTTGTAAGTAACCTTTGATGTTCACTTCAATAGTCTTATCAATCATTGATTCTGGCGTATCTAATAATTCGCCGAAGAAAGGATTAGTTGCAGCGTTGTTGACTAGAACGTCTATTTTATTAAACTTTTCTTTGACTTGATTTAATAATGCAGTGACTGACTCAGTATTTCCAATATGGCAAGCCATTCCAGTGACATTCTTATTACCGTTGTCTATATTTATTTTATTTGCTAGTTCATCAAGAGCATCTTGATTTCTGCTAGCAATAATAACTTTCGCGCCTTGCTTTGAAAAAAGACGAGCGACAGACTCTCCTATACCTCTACTAGCGCCAGTAATTAAAGCAATTTTACCATTTAAATTAAATAATGAGTCATTCATGTTTTTACCTATTTACCTTGAGTTAAAGTGATTTCTTGTTGTGCTTTGTTTAATAGAATATTAACCAGTTGCGCAAAGTTCTTAAACTTTTGATTATCCGTTTGTCCATGATAGAAACGATAGTAAATTTGTTGTGCGATGACGGCTAAACGAAATAATCCGAATACATAATAAGGCGCAAGATTTAGATCCTGTATATTTCGGGTTGCACAATAAGTATCAAAGACTTCTTGTCGGGTCATCATCCCGTTAAGGTGGGTGGGCATCATTCTAATCGCTAGTAATCCCGCATCATCATCAGAATTTATCCAATAGGCCAATGAGCAACCTAGATCCAATAGTGGATCACCTAGAGTTGTCATTTCCCAATCCAAAACACCCTTGATCTTTTCGGGATTTAAAGGATCAAGAATTACATTATCAAATTTATAGTCGTTATGAACCAGTGATTGATAGCCTGAATTTTTAGCTAGGTTAGTTTTCAGCCATTGATAAATATCATCGCTAGAACCTACATCGTCTGTCTTTGCTTTTTTATATCGTTTTTGCCAACCTTCTAGCTGCCTTTCAACATAACCTTCTGGTTTGCCTAAGTGTGATAATTCTTTAGCGCTAATATCAATTTCATGTAATTGAACAAGACCACTAATAAAATTTTTGCATAGTGTCTGTATTTGAACCCTTGTCATATCAACGGGTAATTTTTTATCGATCCCTAGTCCTTCGATCTGTTCCATAATAAAAAACTTTTCACCGATAATGTTTTCATCTTCACATAAAAGTAATGGTATAGGCGACAAACTATAAAAAGTACCAACACTTTTAATGACGTTAAACTCTCTAACCATATCATGCGCGGAAGCCGCTTTAGTTCCACTCGGTGGACGTCGTAAAATGACAGAATGTTTGCCGCTGGTTAATCGATAAGTTAGATTTGAAGCACCAGCAGAAAATTGTTCAATATGAAGTTGCTTAGACTGAATGAATTTAGGCATATGTATAGATAAATAATTAGCCAAATTTTCTATTGGTAATGTTTCAGACTCTCTAGATTTTTGCGATAAATTAAATACCTTCATCAACCGAACTCCTATTTAGTGATCAACAGATTAGTTGCTTCTTTATAACTTGTTCGATACTTTTTATATAGTTCTCGCAAGTAACATTGGCTGATCGGTATTTACTATGCTTAACAAACCAGTTTTGCAACAAAGCTTTAATCATCATACTCGTTAAAAACAGATCACAAGGTTGGTAAGCGTTATCTTCAATACCCTTTGAAATAAAACATTGCATTAATTCTTCTGATCTTAAATCATTATTTTTTGCTAGTTCTTTAACGCTACGACTCAAATGTTTAGTTTCCATAAAGGCAAAAAAGAACCAAGGTTGTAATGCTTCACTGACAAATATATGGCCTCTAATTAATTTTTCTAATTTCAGTTTTGCGCTGTCATCGGTTTGTATTTGTTCACCAATACATATATTAAACATATAAGGTAAAAACTGATGTATCATTTCGGCTAGTTGACTTTTACTACCAATATAGTTGTATAAACTTCCCATGCTCATACTGGTCGCTTGGCTAAGATCTCTCAGGCTCATTAAGGAAAAACCTTTGTGATTAGAAAGCTTAAAGGTTGCATTTATAATGATACGTAATTTTTCAATGGCAACACTTTCTTTTTGTACTTGCACTTTCTCTTTATGTAAATGATAAAAAGCTGTCCAAATTGCTTGACTGCTTATTGGAACACTTTTTTTAAAAAGGGCAAAATCATTTTCGCCATTCCAAATTGTCATATAGTTACCATCATTATGTTGCGTTTTTAATCAAAGGCATTAACAAATATATTTTTCGTTTTTTACTTACGTGTAATCAATTCTGGAGTTTTTGCTAGTAGTAATGGCGTGATGTTATTAAAGCTCATTAGCCTATTTCTGTTTTTTAACATTGTCTCGTTACCGATAGACTGGTTTTTTTGCCAAACGACTTCACTAATGCTGGTATTATTTATGCTTAAGTTCATATCCATAAAAGCTCGATAATTAAAGGTTTCGTTCTCGGAAGCTAAAATTGATTGTATAATAACCGATATTAATCCACCTGAAGTGGCTAACAATGTAGCGCCATGCTTTTTAGTTGACGGCTCTTTCATTTGAGCGATATCAGTTAAACAGTTTAAACAACGTTTTTTAAAATCATCCCAAGGTTCAAAAGGACAATTTTGATCTGCTTGCCACATGTTGACTAAGGCGCGAAAAAACAATTCAAAATTATCTCCCGAAGCCCACCAATTTTCATCGCTGTGGATAATGTCGTTTAGTTTTTTAGATTGATTGGCAAGTTTTGGTAAATAATATTTTATTAGGTTCTCACTATCGAACTCATTAGCACCTTTATGGAGGATTAAATTTTTATTAAACCCAGCATTTCTTGCAATAATTTCTGCTGTTTCTTGTTGTCGGGACATTTGACCATGGATGATTCGATCAATAACAATTTCTTGGCGAGCAAAATATTCACCAATAACCCCTGCCTGACGCTTACCAAGGTCAGATAGCTTGTCATAATTTTCAGCACCAAAGCTTGCTTGGCCATGTCGGATAAGATAAATATGTTGCATTGTTTTAAGTGTCTTGAATTTAATAATTAATTATATCATTTCTACGCTTTCAGCTTAACGTATCAACTCATCAAAAGTCAATAACGAACGAGCGTTCGCTTTTTGAAATGTTTAGTGTATGATGTGTTGATTAAACAACTGATTTGATTAAAGGCATTTGAATGTTAGCAAGGTTTACACAAAAACGAGTTTTGGTCACCGGCGGTGCTAGTGGATTAGGAAAAGCAATCGTCATGAAGTTCGCCAAGCTTGGTTGGAAAATTGCGGTTGTAGATATCAATATTGATGGAGCTAAGCAGGTTGCAGAAGAAGCGAACTGTCTTGGAGCAAATGCCATTGCTTTTTATTGTGATGTAGGAAAGGACGAGGATTTTGTCTTAATTGCTAAAGATTTAAAAGATCAGTGGAGCGGGTTAGATATAATTGTAAATAACGCAGGCGTAGCAACAACAGGAATGATGGTCGATTGTTCGCCGGAGCAATGGGATCGTGCAATAAACCTCAACTTAAATAGTGTTTACAGAGGTTGTAATTATTGGCTACCTTTGATTAATCAAGATGGCCCTGGACATGTAGTCAATACAGCATCCGCTGCAGGATTAATGAAAGCACCATCAATGATGTCATATAATGTTAGCAAAGCTGGAGTGGTTGCATTGAGTGAAACGCTGTATGCAGAATTGGCGTACAGAAATATCGGAGTGTCTGTTATTTGCCCAGCATTTTTCAAAACAAACCTGTTAGATTCATTGTCTCCTGGAGAAGAAAGTTTAAAGCCGTTAATTAAAAAGTGGATGGAAAACTCTAAAATTACAGCCGATGATGTTGCCAATGATGTTTTAAATGGTATAGAAAAAAACAAGCTAATGGTTATCAGTCATGATTATGCTAGAAAGGCCTACCGATTCAAACGGTTTTTCCCTATGCGATTTATTAAGGGCATGAGTAAAAAAGTTCCTCAAATAATCGCTAGCAAACAAAAGCAAAAACAAAATGGATGAAGTTTAAAATGGGGCAGCGCGAAAAATTAGATTTGAAATGCCCAATATTTACGCCATAACAGCTAGTAAACAGCCCGTTAGTGCCAAAAATTAACAGGCGTTATAAAGGCTTTTTTAGCCAAATTGTTAGAGACGAGGTAAGTGACTTTTATTGGAAGTCTAGCTGACGCCAAGGTACGTAAATAAATATGGCAACGGCGTTTATTAAATTAAGTCTGCAGCTGTTAGCTATCATAGGTAAACTGAGAATATTATCTGTGCTTTCAATATATTATCGCCCTAAATATCTACCGAGTTGCGATTAAAAAATTACTAACGTCCAATGCTAATGGAAAATCTGATGCTAATAGAACCTCAGGAATAAAGATGTTTTATCTTCTTTATTGACCGTTAATTTATGACCACGTACACTTCCATAACTCCACACTTTTCTTATCTAATATTATGTTTCATATAGCTCTTTTCGAACCCCAAATAGCTCCAAATACCGGAAATATAATGAGGTTGGTAGCGAACAATGGTTGTGAACTACATCTGATTGAGCCGATGGGCTTTGATTTAGATGAGAAGAAATTAAGACGAGCGGGCCTAGATTACCGCGATGCAGAAAATGTAACTCAATATAAAGATTATCCTACTTTTGCACTGGCAATGAAACAGCATCGAATTATAGCCTGTACCACAAAAGGAACTCGAAACCATTGTGAAATAGATTATCAACCTAGTGACGTATTACTTTTTGGCGCAGAAACACATGGGCTTTCTAATGAAGTCATGCAAAGCATTCCTGAACAATTAAGAATACGCCTACCAATGATGGAAAATAATCGCAGTTTAAATTTGTCAAACGCCGTTGCCATAATTAGCTATGAAGCTTGGCGACAGCAAGGATTTGCAGGTGGAAGTTAAAACTTAGAGGTGTCGCTTTTAAGTTTATCAAAAACATAGTTTTATTGTTTACAAGTATCTAGGTTCGTGACCTGGAGATCCTGATTGATTAATAATGCTCATAAAAGTGAGTTGTCTTTGAGGTGAAAGAGGTACTTCAGGCTCGTCAAGTATCTAAAATCCTTGTTCAAAACGGTTTTCAAACAGTGCTAGGAATGATTCTCTATGGGATTGTTTGTGGTGTGAATGGTTTACTTCGACGATTCGAATAAAGAAGCACTAGGAGATCAATTTAGTTATGGTATTACTAATGATGTTATTGCGGCGAAAGAAGATTTAACAAAAAATGGTAGTGTTCAAAAAATGGTAGTATTCAAAAAACGGATCCTTTTGTTAAATCTTTGCAAATGAGAATTGCTATAAAGTTTTTAATTTAATTTTTCCGTTAATGTTTCTCATGGAAAGTTCAATTGAACCGTCACCAATTACGCCATTCATATCAGAACCAACGTAACGACCTTTTCTAAATTTTATACCAAAATCATTATTGATTTTTCCACTTATAGTTTCTGCTTCAACACTAGCATTTGCATCACTTGGCATACGTACAATTATGGCTCCATTAAGTGAGTCTAAATCAATTTTATTGACATATATTTAATTTACGGTGTGATTGAGTTTACTTTAACTATGACGATGCCATATTTTATAAAGTTTGC
>JBLIBL010000002.1:0-81499 GCA_047633355.1 Polaribacter sp. | reverse complement strand
CCACCCTAGTGAGCGCTTAATTAGTATCATTAAAGAGATTGATGCAAAAGCAATCATTGTGGATGATTGTCTCATCGCTCACCCAAATTTGTCTTCGGTATTAGCGGCTGCAGAAATTTATGTTTTCTCGTTTAAACAAAGCGAACAACCAAAAGATATTCCGCTTTTAACCAGTTTAGATAAGCTCAGTGATTACTCAGAACAAAACCCACAACTAAATGAAATACTTGGAGATTCTAACAAAAATAATGATATTGTTGATGCTGATGAATATATCGACCCTTTGGCTTATATTGCATTCACCTCGGGCTCAACTGGAACGCCAAAAGGAATTATTCAATCTCACCGTAGTTTTTGCCAGTTTCTAACTTGGCAAGCCAAACAATTTAATTTAGCACCCGGTCAACGGATGATTCAATGGGCATCTGCTAGTTATGATGCATCGTTATGTGAAATTTTTGGAGCACTCTGTTTTGGCGCGACTCTTTGCGTTGAAGAACCTGCTGTACGCTATAATCCTCTACTTTTAATTCAATGGGTTAATAGAGTCAAGGCTGATGTTTTACAGGTGGTTCCCAGTTTTTGTCGTCAAATTGTTGAAGTCTTAGAGCAAAATCTAGATGACGATCTTCTAAAAGGTTCAGCTTCAATGAATATGGAGTGTTTGTCATTTTTGATGCTCGCTGGTGAGGCTTTACCTAGCGATCTCGCGATGGCTTGGAAGAAGTATAGTCATTGCCGAATTTTTAATCTCTATGGTCCTAGTGAAACGGTGCTGGCGACTTATCATGAATTTACAGAAAAAGATTGTCAAGATTCAATCGTTTCCATTGGTAAAGCAATTGATGGTAGGAATATATTAATACTAAATGACAAGCAATTACCCAGTGAGCAAGGGGAACACGGAGAGCTTTATATACAAAGTCATTTTTTAACAGAAGGATATTTTAAACGAGAACAACAAACTTTAAGTCATTATATAACCGATAAAGTTAATAAACAGTTTAATCCACCGGTATTTAGAACCGGTGATACTGCGTACTTTGATAAAGACCAACAACTGCGCTTTGTTGGGCGTAAAGATAATCTGGTTAAACTACGCGGTATGCGAGTAGAGCTCGGTGAAATTGAATCAGTTGTTCGTAGGCAACAAAGCGTCAAAGAATGTGTGGTTAGGGTTTGTACACTGGATCGAGATCAAGATAGGTTAACCGCGAAAGATAAAAAAGCTCGCAATATGATAGGTGCAGGCATTCAGTTATTAGTGGCTTATATAACCACAAGCGAAAGTATTGAACCATCTGAATTACGAGCGAAATTAAAAAACATTTTACCGCTACATATGGTACCGCAACGATTTATCTGGCTTGATAAAATGCCAATGAATGCCAATCGAAAACTGGATCACAAAGCCTTACCTAAACCAGAAAAATCAAGACCTGAGTTAGATGTTGCGTACCTTGCACCCACTAATTCTGATCAAACACGCTTATTAATGATTTGGAGCAAGGTTTTTGGTTTTGAGGGAGTAGGCGTTCGAGATCCCTTTTTGGAACTTGGTGGTGATTCATTACTTGCTATGCAAATCGTTAATCAAATTAATCAGGAATTTGGCGTGCAGATTAAAGCACCCATTTTAATGAAAAACGTCAGTGTGGAACAGCTTGAAATTGAATTGAATAAAACCGCTAATCAATCTTTGTTACCCGCATTAACCGGAACAAATGAGCCGTCATATAGTCAATCAGATGAACCTTTGAATGAGCAATCGAGACCGTTAACTCATGCACAATGGGGCTTGTGGTATTTATGGAAACTCGATCCTGACAATCCATTTTACACCGCTCAAGGAAGTATTCATATACAAGGCACACTCTGTTTGACTAGCTTTGCGAAAGCTTGGCAATTAACTGTTTTAAATCACCAAGTGTTGCGCACACGATTTACCCAAAGCAATGGTCAACCCGCACAAAATTTTACCGACGACAGAGCAAAAGATTATGAATGGACAGATCTGAGTCATTTGAATACAAATGAAGCAACCTTGCATATGGATAATATTAATAAGATTAAGGGTAAAAAAGCGTTTCATTTAGAAAATGACCAATTGCTTAATTTAGAATTATTTCGCTTATCTTCTTCACATCATGAATTTGTATTTACTTACCAAGAAATAATTTTTGACCTGTGGGGTTTTGCGATTATCATTAAAGATTTAATGGATAAATATAAAGCGCTTAAGGAAAATCCGAAATATTTATTTGAGACACCACAAATTCATTTTAGTGATTTTATTGAATGGGAGCAGCAAAACATTTCTTCAACTAATTTGTCGCATGAAAATAAATTTTGGCGTGAACAATTAAGCGGGCCATTACCGGTGATCGATTTACCTCTTGATTTTCGGCGTCAATCAAAACCAGATTATTCCGGTGATGGTGAAAGTGTATTGTTGAGCGCTGAATTATCAGATAAATTACGTCAATTAAGTCGTCGTTATGGCACGACTTTATACACGACCATTTTATCAGCATTTTACTTAACATTACGTCAACACTCTCATCAAAAAGATATCATTATAGGTACACCGATTGCCAATCGTAATTTAAGTGGAACCGAAAATCTTGTCGGTTGGTTTTTAAATATGTTGCCAGTAAGACTTAACTTTGAAAAAGGTATTACCTTTGAGGATTTATTAGAAGATACCCGTAAAGTTTCTAGTGATTGTATTAGCAACGCAAATTATCCCTTTCGTTGGATGTTGGAATGGGCAGATATTTCGCGCGACAGCAGTGTAGCGCCGGTTTTTCAAGTTATGTTTAATTGGCAAAATTTGCCTCAAACAGCACCTAATATTGAGGGTTTATCAATTTCTTCTAGTGAAGTAGATTCTACTTTTAAAAAATATGATTTAGCACTTTATGCACAAGAACATCTCGATCGCATTTATCTTCAATTTTCCTATTTAACCGCTATTTTCAAACCTAGCAAAATTCGTAGAATGCTGAATAATTTTGTAGAAACTTTATCGGCAATTTGTTTATCACCTGAATCACCCATTGAAAACTTGATGAGTATTACTCAAAGTGAACAAAAGTGGTTACTGAAGAATTTTAATAGTACCGAAAGCAACTATCTCACTCAAAATAGCATAACGCAAACTAATAGTGAGGATTCAACGATTGATTTACTGTTTACCCAACAGGTAAAAAATAACCCTTTAGCCACGGCGTTTATTTTTGAGGAGAAAAAACTTTCCTATAAAGATTTAGCACAGCGGAGCAATCAAATTGCTATTATTTTACTTAAAAAAAGAATTGTAGCACAACAAAGGGTGACACTCTGTTTGGCACGTGGACCAGATATGATTGCTACGATTTTAGCGGTGGCTAAATTAGGGGCAGTACATGTTGCGCTCGATCCACACTTCCCTCAAAAGAGATTAGAATCAATTTGTGAAGACGTGAAGCCCGAGGTACATATATACCAGCAGGCGACTGCACATATTAAATGTAACGCCGAGATTCAATTTTGTTTAGATAGTGAAAGTCTGACTAATCAAATTGATAATATTAGCGATAAATATATTCAAGAAATTAAACCAACTAATTTACAGGATGCGTTTAACATTGTTTATACCTCTGGTAGTACAGGAAAACCAAAAGGGGTTGTGATAAGTCATCAGTCGGTGATGAATCGATTGCACTGGATGTGGCTGAAATTTCCATTTAAGCAAACGGATGTTGCGGTATTACAAAAATCATATTCGATTGTTGCCTCTAACTGGGAAATCCTTGGCGCATTGTTGCAAGGGATTCCAACCTTAATATTAGGCAGAAATGAAGTCTTAGATGCTAATCTTTTCTGGAAGGCGTGCATAACTAACAAAGTGTCTTATTTGCTTGCATCGCCAGCATTATTAACCAATGTTTTACTAAAGGCAGAAGCAATCGATGAGTCTTCTAATTGGAAAAGCTTACGTTTAGCGACCACTAGCGCGGAGCCAATAACACCGGAAATGATCGCACGTTGGTATGTTCAATTTCCGAAGGTGCCTTTACTAAACTTGTTTGGATCAACCGAATGCTCATCTAATGCCGCATATTTTGATACTCGCAACTTGAAACTTGAAAGTCAATTAGTACCTATTGGTAAACCAATCGCAAACACAAAAATTTATTTGTTAGATGATGATCTAAAATTGGTTCCTAAAGGGGTTATTGGTGAAATGTGTGTGTCAGGCGATTGTGTTGCTAAAGAATATTTTAATCAACCAGAATTAACTCAAAAAACATTTTTAAATAATCCTTTTGAAAATGAAAATGAAAATGAAAATGGAAATGGAAGATATAGAATACTTTGTCGTACTGGCGACGCAGCTCTTATAAATGAAGAAGGCTATTTGGAGTTGGTGAGTCGAAAAGATTCACAAATAAAAATTCGTGGCTTTAGAGTGGAATTAGGTGATATAGAATCTGCCGCTAATCAATTTGTTAAAATTGAAAAATCCGTAGCCGTTGCTTATCAAACTGCTAGGGGTTTAGCTATTGCGCTTTTCATCGAATCCAAAAACTGTAATAACGCAGACGAATTACGTGCATATTTAGTCGATTTATTACCCGATTATATGTTGCCTAGCCAACTAATTTTTTTAGAAGCAATCCCATTGACGGAATCGGGAAAAATTGATAGAAATCAGCTACCCGCAATTGAACAACAAAATGTCATTCTTGAAAAAGTGATGGCTAATACTTTTGCTGAAAAACTATTGGTCGAAGTCTGGTCTGGATTACTTGATGTTGATTCGTTAGGTATTGAAAACGATTTCTTTGAGTTGGGTGGTCATTCTTTAGTTGCCACAGAAATGGTTGCTAAGTTACATGATATTTTTCAAATTGAATTACCTATTAGAGCCATATTCGAAGCGCCGACCATATCACAATTAATAAAAGGGCCATTAAGTGAGCTTTTGGGTAATAACGCATTAGTTGAAGAAGTTGCTGAAATTTGGTTGTCGATAGAATCGGAAGAGCAGACAGATGGATAAAAAAGCACGTATTGCAGAGCTACTAAAAAAAAGAGGGGTCAAAACTCAAGCTCATCAATCGATCAAACAACTTAATTCCGCTGAGCCTGTTGAATTGTCATTTAGCCAACAACGGCTTTGGTATTTAGATCAACTCATTCCTGAGCAATCTGTTTATAACCTGCCTGCGGCTTTCCAAATTGATGGTGAGCTTGATAAATTACGACTTAATGATTCGTTCAATAGAGTGATACAACGTCATCAATCATTAAGAACGCAGTTTAAAATCATTAATGGAAAACCGATGCAAAGCATTGTTTCAAAATTAATACTTGAAATGAAATTCGTGGAAAAAAGTAATCTTAGCGGAGGAAATGTAGACGATTATTTACGGGGATTGGCGAGTGAACCTTTTTCACTTTTTGGAGAACCGCTTATTCGTGCTAGTTTAATACAGATATCTGAAAATAAAAATATTCTGTTTTTAATGACTCACCATATTATTTCCGATGGTACTTCAATGACTAATTTGATTAATGAGATTGGTAAGAATTACTTGGAAAATAGAAAGGATAGTAGCTGTGAAATAGTAGATGAATTGATTCAGTATGCTGACTACAGTGAATGGCAAAATAATTATTTGAGCGGAGATGAACTCGAACGTCAATTAAAGTATTGGAAAGACAAGTTTTCGGGTGAGTTACCAACTCTTAATTTGAATACCGATTTTGTTAGACCAGCAATTCAGAGTTTTTCAGGAGTAACGCTCGACTTTGAATTACAAGTCAATCTTTCTTCACAAATTGAAGCTCTCGCAAAAAGTTGTCACTCAACCACGTACACGGTTCTGTTAACTGCGCTTTATATTCTTATTAGTCGTTATACTGATCAAACAGATATTGTGATTGGAACACTAATTCGCAATCGTGAAAATCCTCAACTAGAAAGTAGTATAGGATATTTTGCTAATACTCTGGCGATTCGGAGTCAGTTAAATCCAAAAGCAAGCATTCAACAGACACTCCACTCAATAGGCAATGAAGTTTTGGGCGCTCACGAAAATCAGAGTTTACCTTTTGAAAAATTAGTTGCCGAGTTAAATATGGAACGAGACCTTAGCCGGACACCTCTTTTTCAGATCCTGATGGGATTTCAACAAATTTCACGGCGTAATTTAGTGGTCGATAATTTGACTTTTAGTCACAAGCAAGTTGCAATGAATTCATCTAAGACCGATATTGCATTTTTCTTCAGTCAAAATGATTCTCAAATAGTGCTTGAAATGACTTATGCAACATCTCTTTATAAGAAACAAACATTGCTTCAAATGTTTGATAATTTGAAAGTTATTTTAGCATCTATGGTCAGTGCAAAAGAACAAATTTTAGAAGATCTTGATAGTCGATCGGATTGGGATAAAAAAGTTTGTCGACAAGGCATAGAACAAGAGGAGCCTTTAAAATCAGATCATATGTTAAAGCGTTTTCAACTAAGCGTGGAAGAGTACTCTAATAAAACAGCTATCCGTTTTTTAGGTAAAGATACTACTTACCTTGCACTTGAAATACAAAGCAATCAACTAGCGTATTATCTTATCGAGCAGGGAATTGTACCTGGGGAGTTAGTCGGTATTTCCACCTCTCGATCAAGTTCGACTTTGGTCGCTATTTTGGCGACCTTTAAGGTAGGTGCAGCCTATTTACCCCTCGATCCAGAATTCCCCGATGAGCGCTTAGCCTTTATGGTTTCTGATTCTTCTGTGAAACATATTTTAACAGAATCAAAAATAGCGTTCGCTGATTCTGATTCTACTGATGAGAAATTTAGCAATGCAAAATTACATTGCCTTGACTTAATCCATATTCAGCTAAAAAGTTTAAATAGAACGGCAATTAATCGCCCATATTCAGGCCTTGAACTTGCCTATGTTATTTATACTTCTGGGTCAACGGGCAAACCAAAGGGGGTAGAAATTCAACATGCTGCTTTAGCACATTTTTTACAAAATATGGCGATAAAACCCGGTATTGTAGCGGAGGATAAAGTACTTTCGATAACAACATTTTCATTTGATATATCTATTTTAGAAATGTTACTGCCCTTATCTTATGGAGCAACCTGCGTGGTCGCAGATGAATCGGCAGCCGTTGACAGTAAAATTTTAATCGAGCTGCTCGAAACAGAAAAAGTGACTCTAATGCAAGCGACACCGAGTTTGTGGCAGATATTAATCATGTCACAATGGAAGGGTAATCATAGGATTAAAGCATTAACAGGCGGTGAGGCGCTATCTAAAGATTTAGCAAGCCAATTGAAACCTTTAGTCGGAAGTTTATGGAATATGTATGGGCCAACGGAAACAACAATATGGTCAAGTTGTTATGAGGTGATTACCCCAGAAGACGATATATATATTGGTAAAGCAATTGGTAATACTCAGTTATTTTGTCTTGATAGTGGTTTACGACCAACGCCGGTTAATGTGCCAGGCGAATTGTATATTGGCGGTGCTGGTCTAGCAAAAGGCTATTTAAATCGTGCATCTCTGACGCAAGAGCGCTTTATAGAAAACATAAAAATAGAGGATAATAATCCAAGGCTTTATCGTACTGGTGATAAAGTGAAATTTTGCGCAGATGGAAATCTAGAATATTTAGGGCGATTAGATTCACAGGTGAAATTGAGAGGGCATCGAATAGAGCTAGGTGAAATTGAGAGTTCTTTGGCTAGTTTCTCGAGTATAAAGCAATCAGTTGCTTGTGTTTTTAAACGTAGTGAGAACGATGCCAGACTAGTGGCTTTTTACGTGTTGAAAGCAAACGAGCTGTCACCAACTAATACAGAGCTCAGATTATATCTCAACAATTATTTGCCTGATTATATGTTACCTCAATTTTTTGTTCCGCTAACCCAATTACCAATGACCGCAAATGGAAAAGTTGACCGTAACGCTTTGATAGATCCACAAGCATTAAACACTTCAACGGATGATGATTTTATTGAGCCAACTACCCCTCAAGAGGTTTTGCTTGCGGAAATCTGGCAACAGGTGTTAAGTGATGATAAGCCACGATCGATAAGTGATAATTTTTTCAACGTTGGCGGGCATTCTATGTTGGCCGTCGTAGTGATTGGGAAGATAGAAAATGTAACCGGTATAAGGATCAGCCCAATGTTGATGGCAACCGGAAACTTAAGTCAATTAGCCAAAGAAATTGAAAGTAAACAATTACAGAAAAAAGTGGTTAGTTCTAAGGTTGGAACAGTCAGTTCTTTTATAAATCGCATTTTTAATTTTTCAAAATAATATCATCCTTTTTATTCTGCGTAAGCACGTGGTGGTATCCCTCTAGCTTTTCTTATAGCGTGAATCAATTGAATTTTTATTGACCGTGCAAGGGATTTTTGTGGTAAAACTTTTGCGTCTTGTGTTTTCGCTGCTTGTTGAACAGCTTCACTCCAATCCTCCCAGATATCATCAGTTGGTGGTTGTTGACGAATTTCTTCAAAATTTTGAGAAGTGTAATCCACTAACATACCAAAACGTACCTTTGAGCTAAAATTATTACTGCCACTGTGAAGCATACGATGATGTAAAAATATAACATCTCCTTTATTACCAGTTAAATCGAGCGGTTTTGACAAATTATATTGATTGTAAACAGAAGTGAAATCGGCAGATGGTAGGTAATCAAATTTTGACCGGCATGCCTTATAAATTGGAATATGGCTGCCTGGCCAAGCATATAACCCACCACTTTTTTCAGAAACGTCGTCAAGATAATACATAATAAAAACCTGTACTGAGTGCATTTCAATATGAGGTTCGTAAGGTCTTGCAACCAATCGAGAGACAGGGAAGGTAGGGTATACGCCGCGTACGCCACGGCATTCAATATTTGGTCCGATTAGCTGTTCAACAATTGAACGAACTGACTCATTTGATGCTAGTTTATTTAACTGTTGATTGCTGTTAACAGATTCTCTTAATTTAATAACACCCATTTTACGCTTTAATTGTGGTTGAGTTTTCCATTGGGCTGGCTGCTTACCAATTTTTAGTTCTGCCAACTTATCCCAAGCGACATCAACTGCGGTA
Organism: Polaribacter sp.; assembly: GCA_047633355.1. Lineage (GTDB taxonomy): Bacteria > Pseudomonadota > Gammaproteobacteria > Enterobacterales > Kangiellaceae. Next base: position 72,374 of record JBLIBL010000002.1, on the reverse strand, counting down.
TCGCATTCGCTTTCATCAATCAATCCACGCTTTGCCAAAAAACCATATTGGGTAAAAGATGCTAACTCTTCAGTGCTAAGTTGCAAAATGAACTCTCCTAAAACTATCTGTATAAATATCTTACTTTATAACTAACTTTTACACAATTTATGTATCTTAAAACTCTTGGCAATGGTCACGATTATACAAAGATAATTTTGAGCGATGATAATAATGGCTCAAATGTTCTGTAATCTTAGCAAAAACATCTACAAATTCGGGCAATTTAACGTTAGTATATAACTATCTTAGTTAACTAAAAGGACTTTAATGACGCCTTTCTATTTTGGAAACTCTCGCCTACCAATTTATGGCGTTTATCATTCTGCAAATCAGGTAAAAAGAAAAAATCAAGGTATTGTCATATGCTATCCTATTGGTCACGAATATAATCGAGTACATCGCCTTTTTTGCCAATCGGCCATCTATTGGAGTGAACTGGGATTCGATGTAATTCGTTTTGATTATTACGGAACCGGAGATTCTTCAGGCAGTTTCGAGAACGCCAACTATCGTACTTGGTGTGAAAATGTAGATGATGCCATCACTGAATTAAAAGCGATTTCTGGTGTAAAGCGTATCTCATTAGTAGGATGCCGATTAGGTGCAAATATTGCGTTAAATGTTTATCACCATAAATACCAGCAAAAAAATATCAACCAGCTAATTTTATGGGATCCTATCTTTAATAGTGATAATTACCTGCTGCAACTAGAACGGCTTAACGTCGAAATGCTAGGAGATAAGAATCGATTTCTAAAAATAAAAAAACAAGAAACAGCGCTAGAATTGCTCGGTTTTGTCTATTCTGAACTGCTTAGACAAGAGCTAAACAAGCAGTTAGTAAAAAGTAGCAACGTTTTTGAAGGGATAAGCTGTTTGTATTCTGCAGATTACTTAACCGATACAAAAAAAGACACCTTTAAAGCTAAAACAAACCGTACATTAGATAACATGTTGAAGAAATGTTTTTCGCAAGAAAGTTTTGATTTTGACGCTAATTGGGGGAAACTCGAAAGCGTCGGAACGGCTATTAAGAGTGTGGAATTCTCGACCAAAATAGAAAGTGTGCTAAACCAATGAATAGTGAAAAAGTGGCTACGTTTGGTTCCAATAACGCATTAACAGGGATTATATCAGAGCCTAAAGAGATAGACACAAATAAACCTGCGTTGATTATTCTTAACGCAGGACTGGTTCATCATGCGGGTCCTTTTCGATTATCGACTAAATTTTCAAGAGAAATAGCCGAACAGGGTTATTTGACGCTTCGTTTTGATTTGTCGGGAATAGGCGACAGTATTAATCATTCCACAAATGCAGACTACTCAGAACAAGTGATTAAAGACGTGGGTATGGCAATCAACTATATAAAAAAGAATTACGCTATTGATAAAGTTATTTTATTTGGTATTTGCACTGGCGCAGATAACGCTCATAAAGTCGCAGCAGTAAACCCTAACGTTGTTGGTGCAATATTTGTTGACGGTTATGCGTATCGAACTTTTAAGTTTCTAATGTGTCGCTATCTACCGATACTCATGGACTTCTCTCGTATTAAAAATTTGTTAAATCGAATTATGACATACCATTTCAAACGAACAAATAATAAGACGTCATTAGCGAATGCTGCTTTTGAGACTAGAGGGGTTTTTACTTGGAAATTACCACCAAAAAAACAAGTTGTTGATGAGTTAAATAAAATACTTAATGGCGGAGCGGAATTGTTTTATATTTTCACAGGTGGCTCAAATCATTATTGCAATTATCCTTCTCAATTCGAAAAATCGTTATCGAAAGTTAAATTTGGCAATCAGCTAAAAGTTCGATTCGATGAAGATGTTGATCACACATTCATACTCGAACAAGATCAAAGAATTTTGTTTAGAGAAGTTAAATCTTGGCTTGCGGATAATTTCTCGGGATAAAATGTACACACCATTTTTTAATTTCGAACAACCAACCTTAATTAGTAGCACAAAATACTATCAACTATATCAGTGTAAATATGATAGTCATTATTTCCATTCTGATTTATTCAAGCAACTATCAATTATTTGTCCTCCTAATATAAATAAATCGGTCAAAACACGTCAAGCAGAATATCTAGCAGGCCGATTTGTTGCCCATTTTGCTCTTAATTTGCTTGGTTTTCCAACCACAGGTATTTCATCGGGTGCCGATAGAGAGCCTCTTTGGCCAGATCGTGTTCTTGGTTCTATTACACATACTAGTAATAAAGCGTTATGTGCGGTTGCGACTAGAGCTGAAAGTCAATGGTTGGGTATCGATATGGCGCAATGGATTGACACAGAAGTTTCGCAAGAGATCGCTCATTTAATCATTACCACGGATGAAATAAAGTTATTTAGAGAGCTTTCTTGGAGCAAAAATCATGCACTGACATTCGCTTTTTCTGCAAAAGAAAGCTTGTTTAAAGCGTTATTCCCCATAGTTAAAAGGTATTTTGATTTTTCAGCCGCTATCTTAGAGCGTGTTTGTATTGAAAATGGGACGTTCCGTATTCGATTAACTGAATCACTCACTAATGAGCTTACCAATGGGTTTATTTTTGAAGGAATCTTCTATCTAAAAGAAAATGAAATTGTGACCATTATTGCAAAACCTTTTTAGAGGTTTACTATTAACTCCTTCGATTATTCGCAGGCAATTAAAACTCTTAGATTATGTTTCTTAACAGGTGAAACTCTTTGATTTATAGAGACTTATTGGGTAAACTTGCGGCAGAATTTTATCAATGTAAATTATTGCCTCTAGCAAGGTTGATTTGCAAAGCCTAAAGCACTGTAATTTAAAGGTTAAACCCTGATATACAGTGCTTTTGTTGTTTTTGGAGCTGTTGTAAAAAATGCCTGTTATTACTTTACCTGATGGAAGTAAACGAGAATTTGATGCGGATGTCACTGTACATCAAGTCGCTGCTGATATCGGCCCTGGGCTTGCTAAAGCAGCTTTGGCTGGTCGTGTAAATGGTGAGTTAGTTGATACAAGCTATATACTTTCTAAAGATTCAGAGCTAGCACTAATCACAGAAAGAGATGAAGAAGGGCTAGATGTTATTCGTCATTCCTGCGCACACTTATTAGCTCAAGCTGTTCAAAGCTTGTTTCCAAAGGCTCAAGTCACTATTGGACCGGTCATAGATAATGGTTTTTTCTATGACTTTGCTTTTTCTAGGCCTTTTACGCCGGAAGATTTAGAAGCGATTGAAAAAAGAATGGCCGAAATCTGTAAACAAGATTTACCTGTCGAGCGTACATCAATGATGCGTGACAAAGCTATCAAATTTTTCGGCGATATGGGTGAGTCCTATAAAGCTGAAATTATTGAAAGTATTCCTGAAGGTGAAGTGCTTTCGCTCTATCGTCAAGGTGATTTTATTGATTTGTGCCGCGGTCCTCATGTACCTAGTACAGGTAAAATTAAAGCCTTTAAATTGATGAAGTTAGCTGGCGCTTATTGGCGAGGTGATTCCAATAATGAAATGCTTCAAAGAATTTATGGTACCTGTTGGGCAAGTAATAAAGATTTAAAGAAATACTTACATAGACTGGAAGAAGCTGAAAAGCGAGATCACCGGAAAATTGGTAAGCAACAAGAGCTATTTCATTTTCAAGAAGATGCACCGGGAATGGTTTTTTGGCACGCCAATGGATGGAGTATATTTAAAGAATTAGAAGCTTATATTCGTATTGTCACTAGCAATACTGACTACCAAGAAGTAAAAACACCTCAGATCATGGATCGTAGTTTGTGGGAAAAATCAGGTCATTGGGATAAATATCACGACGGTATGTTTTCAACAGAGTCAGAAAATAGGATTTATGCGATTAAGCCAATGAATTGTCCTGGACATGTTCAGATATTTAATCAAGGTCTTAAATCTTATCGTGATTTGCCTTTAAGACTTGCAGAGTTTGGTTCTTGTCATCGAAATGAGCCATCAGGATCTTTGCATGGATTAATGAGAGTTAGAGCATTTACTCAAGATGACGCACATGTTTTTTGTACGGAAGAGCAAATTCAAGACGAAGTTTGTCATTTAATTGATACCATTTATAACGTGTACGCAGATTTTGGTTTTGAAAACATTGAAATTAAACTTTCTACCAGACCAGAAAAGCGCGTTGGCTCAGATGAATCATGGGATCAAGCTGAAGAGGCTTTAAAAGCTTCTCTAGAATTTAAAAATATTGATTATGAAGTTTTACCAGGCGAAGGCGCTTTTTATGGTCCAAAAATTGAGTTTTCGCTTAGAGATTGTTTAGAAAGAGTTTGGCAATGTGGAACGGTTCAATTAGATTTTTCTATGCCCGGAAGATTAGACGCTGAATATGTCGCTGAAGATGGTAGTAAGAAAACACCAGTGATGATTCATCGAGCGATTCTTGGTTCGCTTGAACGATTTATCGGCATTTTGATTGAAGAGTACGCAGGTAAGTTTCCGACTTGGCTAGCACCAACTCAAGCCACAATTATGAATATAACTGACAAACAAGCGGAATTTGTTCAAAAAAGTGCTAAAATATTGAAATCTCAGGGATTTAGAGTGAATTCGGACTTGAGAAATGAGAAAATCGGCTTTAAGATTCGTCAACATACATTGCAACGAACACCTTATCTACTTGTAGTTGGTGATCGAGAGGTTGAAACTGAAACAGTTTCAGTGAGATCGAGAGCCGGAAAAGATTTAGGTAGCATGAGTTTGAATGATTTCGCAACATTTATTAAAGCTGATATTAAAAATTTAGCTAGAAAAGAAGCAATAATTTAATTATAGGAATTACCGAAGACTTTTTTCTCCGAACTTAAGTGTCTCCGTGGTTAAAAGATCTTTATTTTTTTAAATAAAAGAGGAATAAAAACATCAAAAGAGCAAAGCCAAAAATGGCGGTGAAGGTAAAACGTTCCACCATTAATGAAGACATTACTTCACCAAAGGTTAGATTGATTGACCATGATGGTGAATCAAAGGGGATAGTTGATATAGCCGAGGCACTGGTTGCAGCTAAAGCCGCTAGTATGGATTTGGTAGAAATATCGCCGAATGCCGAACCACCAGTTTGTAAGGTGATGGATTATGGAAAGTTTGTTTTTGAGGCTAAAAAAGCAAAAGCAGCATCCAAGAAGAAACAGACAGTGGTTCATGTAAAAGAAATAAAATTCAGACCGGGTACTGATATTGGCGATTATAATATCAAATTACGCAAATTACGCGAATTTTTAGAGCTTGGTGACAAGACCAAAATAACTGTCCGTTTTAGAGGGCGAGAAATGGCTCATAAAGAAATTGGTACAGACTTAATGAAAAGAGTCTCGAAAGATTTAGAAGAGTTTGGTGATGTTGAGTCGTTTCCAAAGCAAGAAGGCCGTCAAATGACGATGGTAATAGCACCAAAAAAGAAAAAATAATAGTAATGTTCCAGATCACATCTGAAATATTAGATAGAAAGAATTTAAAACGTTTATCGTTTTAAATAACTAGTCACAAGGTTTTTGGCAACCCGAAGACTAGTTCGCTAGAGGAGTTAGAGGCACTTATTGGTGTTCAATAACTTCTCTTTTATTTAAACACTGCTAGGTGGTTAACGGCATAGAAGACATTTAATTGTTTTCAAAGTGCGACCTACAGCTGACAATTGGAGAAAAAGAATGCCAAAGATTAAAACTGATAGTGGCGCTGCAAAGCGTTTTAAAAGAACAGGTAGTGGTAACTTTAAACATGCTCAATCGCATCGTCGTCACATTTTAACTAAGAAGAGTACAAAGCGGAAACGTCATTTGCGTTGTATGCAAATGGTCGCAGCCAGCGATGTTCCACAGCTGAATCGCCAGCTTCCTTACGTTTAAAATTGGGAGATATATAAAATGCCTAGAGTAAAACGCGGTGTTACCGCACGCAAAAGCCACAAAAAAGTTCTAAAAGCAGCCAAAGGTTATTATGGCGCTCGTAGTCGCGTATTCCGCGTTGCAAAGCAAGCCGTAACTAAAGCTGGTCAATATGCATATCGTGATCGTCGTCAACGCAAACGTCAATTCAGAGCAATCTGGATCCAACGTATTAATGCTGAAGCGCGAGTTAGTGATTTGTCATATAGTTTATTTATCAATGGTCTTAAAAAAGCATCTATCGGTATTGATCGTAAAATTCTTGCTGATATTGCAGTTTTTGATAAAGTTGCCTTTGCATCTTTAGTTGAAAAAGCAAAAGCGGCGCTCGCTTAAGATTGTATTTTATTATTCTAATTTAATCCGAGATTGTTTTTAGCATTAATTAGAAATTAGTAGAATATTGAAAGGGGTAGGGCTTTTGCTCTACTCTTTTTTTTTAGATTTAAGAATTCATTAAACAGCTTTTAGTACGATTAAACATCCTAAGAGTTAAAGCAATCTTTTTGGAAAATACCCATCATGTCAAATGCTATTGAAGAGCTACTGAGTAAAGGCCTAAATGCAGCCGAAGATGCTAGTGATTTAAAAACTCTAGAACAAGTCAAGATCGATTTTTTAGGCAAAAAAGGGCTTTTGACCAGTCAGTTAAAGGCATTAGGTCAGCTACCTGCAGATGAACGACCTATACATGGGGCGGCTATTAATAAAGCAAAAAAAGAAATTCAATTCAAAATTGATTGGTTAAAATCAAATTTTGAAAAGTTAGCTATCGCTAATCAGTTATCCAATGAATCCATAGATGTTACATTGCCTGGGAGAAATAGTGAACTAGGTGGTTTACATCCTGTAAACAGAACTTTAGAGAGAATTGTTGATTATTTTTCTCAGATTGGTTTTGGCGTGGAAGAGGGACCTGAGGTTGAAGATGATTTTCATAATTTTGAAGCATTAAATATACCGGGACACCACCCAGCAAGAGCGATGCACGATACCTTTTATTTTGGCGATGGCTCGTTGCTTAGAACTCATACTTCTCCTGTACAAATTAGAACGATGGAGCGTGTTGCTCCACCTGTTAGGATTATAGCGCCAGGCAGAGTTTATCGTTGTGACTCTGATCTAACTCACACACCAATGTTTCATCAAGTAGAGGGTTTACTGGTTGATAGGAGCACATCTTTTTCAGATTTAAAAGGCGTTTTAGATGAGTTTTTAAAACATTTCTTTGAAAATGAAAAATTAAAAGTTCGATTTAGACCTTCTTATTTTCCTTTTACAGAGCCATCAGCGGAAGTTGATATTGCATGTGTGATGTGTGCAGGAAAAGGCTGTCGTGTTTGTTCCAATACCGGCTGGCTAGAGATATTAGGCTCGGGGATGGTTCATCCAAATGTACTAGAATCATCAGGTATAGATAGCGAAGAGTTTACTGGATATGCCTTTGGAATGGGTGTAGAAAGAATGACGATGCTTCGATATGGCGTTAATGATTTAAGGCTCTTCTTTGAAAATGATCTAAGGTTTTTACAACAATTTAATTAAAGCGATAAAGAATAATTCTGAGTAAGTTGGGTAGATAAAGTAAACCCAACATACATTTAAATCAGATAAATGACGTTTAAATTTATTTATGTAGCGAAGCAAAAATAAGATATCGGATTAATAGATGAAAATAAGTGAAAAATGGTTAAGAACTTGGGTTAACCCTAAAATATCAACAGATAAATTAGTGGCAATGTTGACCATGGCAGGTCTTGAAGTTGATGGTACTGAAAGTTTAGGTGCTGATTTAGCCGGCGTATTAGTGGGTCAAATAGTCAAGACAACTCAGCATCCAGAAGCAGACAAATTAAAAGTTTGTGAAGTCAATGTAGGCAAAGATGAAAATTTACAGATTATCTGTGGCGCGCCTAATGCAAGAGAGTTAATTAAAGTGGCTGTTGCAGTAATAGGATGTGTATTGCCCGGTGATTTTAAAATCAAAAAAGCTAAATTACGAGGCGTACCATCTTTTGGCATGCTTTGTTCTGGAAAAGAGTTAGAATTATCCGATGAGCATGATGGCATTATAGAATTAGCCAAAAATGCTATAGTCGGTCAGGAGTTAATCGAGCACTTGGGTTTAAAAGATACGGCTATCGATATTGATTTAACGCCTAATAGGGGCGATTGTTTAGGTATTAAGGGTGTAGCCACTGAAGTTGGTGTGTTAACTCAGTCAGCCGTTAGTTCAGTCGATATTGTAGCAGTTAAAGCTACTTGTAATGATATAGTAGAAGTTAGCTTAACTGCACCAAAAGCTAATCCTCGTTTTGTGTCTCGTGTTATTTCTAATATTGATATCAATAAACAAACACCTGAGTGGATGAAAGCTCGTTTAATTGCTTCTGATATTCGCTCAATCGACCCAGTCGTTGATGTGACTAATTATGTCATGATGGAACTAGGCCATCCAATGCATGCGTTTGATAAGTCTAAAATATCTGGTCAGCTAGTCGTTCGTTACGCCCATGAAAATGAAGAAATCATTTTGCTGGACGATCAGACAATCAAGCTTAGAACGGATACCTTACTTGTCGCTGACGAGAAAAATGCATTATCTATAGCCGGTATTATGGGCGGAAAATTATCCGGTGTTAATTCAAAGACTAAAGACATTATTTTAGAGGCCGCTCATTGGGATCCAATTGAGATTGCAGGAAAAGCTAGAAGTTATGGTTTGCATACTGACGCTTCCCACCGTTTTGAAAGAGGTGTTGATTTTCAGGCTTGCGCTCAAACAATCGAACGAGCGACTAGGTTATTATTAGATATAGTAGGTGGTGAAGCAGGCCCTATCAATGATGAAATTAATACAGAACACTTTCCAACTATAAGAAAGGTTAAACTCCGAAGAGCAAGGATTGAAAGATTATTAGGCATCCAAATGCCAGATGAACAAGTCGTTGATATCCTCAATAGACTTGAGATGGAAACAAGCAGTGTTGATGATGGATGGTTAGTCACTGTCCCCTCAAGCCGTTTTGATATTAGTATTGAAGCTGATTTAATTGAGGAATTAGTAAGGATCTACGGATATAACAATATACCAAGCCGCAAACCTTTAGGTGAGCTTGCAATGGTACGAAAGCCTGAAAAACGCATTGAAAAATTCAAAATAGCAAAACTATTAGCGAATAGGGGATATCAAGAGGCTATTACCTATAGTTTTGTTGATAAAGAGTCTCAGCAAATTATTGATCCTGATATCCAGCCATTACCGTTACTTAACCCAATATCTGCAGAGCTGGCTGTAATGCGGAGTTCGTTGTGGCCAGGGCTATTAAATGTTGTGGCTTATAATCAAAAACGACAACAAGATTCTGTTAAAATTTTTGAAATGGGATTAAAATTTATACCTAATGAAGATGGTCTAATACAAACCCCTGTCATTGCTGGAGCAATCAGTGGTAGAAATAAATCCGAGAGCTGGGAAGCTAAAAATGAAAAAGTTGACTTTTTTGATCTAAAAGCTGACTTAGAAGCTATTTTTAAACAAACATCTAACCAAACACAATTTAGCTTTGTTGCATCGCAACGTGAAGGTTTGCATCCCGGTCAAACAGCTGAGATATATAGAAATGGACAATCTTGTGGTTATATTGGGAAGTGTCACCCTGAAACACTTTACGCTTTTGATATAGGCGAACCTGTTTATCTGTTTGAAATGACCCTAAAGAGTGTTTCACAGCGTAAAATTCCTAAATTTAATGCTTTGTCAAAATACCCAAGTATTCGTCGTGATATCGCTATTTTAGTTAAAGAAGACGTGACTTCTACGCAAATAGTTGATTTAATTGGACAAACGGCTAAAAATTGGCTAAACAGTATAGTAATATTTGATATTTACCGCGGTAAAGGAATTGAAGAGGGTTACAAAAGTGTAGCCATTGGTTTCACTCTACAGCGATCTGACAGAACTTTTAAAGAGTCTGAGATTGCAAAAACATTAGATAGAGTGATCTCCGCGATGCAACAAAAACTAGATGCAGTTTTGAGGGATTGAATTGTGGCATTAACAAAAGCTGAAATGGCAGAAAAATTATTTGATGACTTAGGTCTCAATAAACGTGAAGCTAAAGAAATGGTTGAAGATTTTTTTGATGAAATCAGAAACTCTTTATCTTCTAACGATCAAGTCAAAATGTCTGGTTTTGGAAATTTTGACCTGCGTGATAAAAAACAAAGGCCGGGCAGAAATCCCAAAACGGGCGAAGAAATACCAATCAGCGCAAGACGTGTGGTAACCTTTCGTCCAGGTCAAAAGTTAAAAGCAAGAGTGGAAGCATATGCTGGAAGCAAGTAATAATAACGAATTGATGCCTATACCAGATAAGCGTTATTTCACCATTGGTGAAGTGAGTGAGCTGTGTCTGGTTAAACCTCATGTATTACGTTATTGGGAACAGGAATTTCCTCAATTAAGTCCTGTCAAAAGGCGAGGGAATCGTCGTTATTATCAAAGAGATGATGTTTTAGTCATTAGAGAAATACGTGAGCTACTTTATGACCAAGGTTTTACTATTGGCGGAGCAAGGTTGCAATTAGAATCTGACAATGAATCAACTGATCCTAAAGCGATCCAAGCAATTATTACTGATTTAGAAGGTGTTTTGAAAATATTAGCCGCTTAAAACTAAAACTTAATTAAATACACCTTTAACCTATTGCAAACTTTTTAAATTCGGGTAGTATCACGCCTCGAAAAAGTAGAAGATAGCAATTAAAGTCAAAAATCGGAATGTGGCGCAGCCTGGTAGCGCACTTGTTCGGGGTACAAGTGGTCGGAGGTTCAAATCCTCTCATTCCGACCAAATTAATTGTTATATACAGCTTTTTTACTTGTAAAGTAATGAGTATATCCCCATTTAATTAGCAGAATACAAACGCAATCGTTTTTTGTATATTCTTAAATAGACCCCATCCAAGTAAACTAAATTTAGAGGTTCAAAACGAATCCTCAGATACACCCTCAAATTAAGCGTTCAAATAATGCTTAAAGCAAAGTACCGGAGTACGACATGAGAGAATTACTCGTAGTAGCAGATCAAGATAACGGTCAAAACCCAGCTTTTTTACACGCCTTAGAAATCGCAAAAAATACCAGTGCAAAAATTGAATTTGTTGGTTTTGTTCATGCACCTGGCGTTGATAGTTCGGAAATATTAACGAATGCTGAAAAGCGCAAGGTTCATCATAAGTTTATTGATGATAAACAAGCTGAAATGGATGCATTTTTAGAATCTGTTGATATTAAAGACATTAAGATAAATGTTGATGTTGTTTGGGAACGTAGTTTTGAACGTTGGGTTACAGCACGATGTGAGCAAAAGTCTTTTGATTTGATTTTAAAAACAGGCAATCGCTCTGAGTCAGCACTACATGTGCCATCAGATTGGCAGTTAATGAGACATTGTCCTGACCCTGTCATGATAGTCGGGGATAAGGAATGGCATGAGGGAGGTAAAGTGTTAGCTGCGCTAGATTTAGGCTCTACAAATGAAGCTTCATTACGACTGAATGAAGAGATTTTAAGATATAGCTTCACTTTAGCTGAATCTACAAACAGTGAAATTCACGCTTGTTATTCTATATCTATGCCTTCATCGGTTGCTAAACTTGACTTTATTGATGGTGATGCTTATGAGAAGAAGATGAAAGAGTCAATTGACCCGATTATTTCTAAGTTAATCTCCGAGAAAGGTTTAAATCGAGATCACTTACACTTAGTAAAAGGCCGCCCTGCGAAAGAGATCGTTAGAATTGCACATGAAATTGATGCTGACATCGTAGTGATGGGAAATAAGACCCGTCCAAGCTTACGTGGTAGACTGTTAGGAAATACTGCGCAGAACGTACTTCAGAAAGTACATGCAGATGTTGCTATTGTTAAATAATAAATAAAACTTAGGTAATTATGTGAACGACGAGCCAAAACAAGATGCAGAACCCATCACGCTAGATGATTTTACTGGATTATTAATACACTCCTATAATAATCACTTATCTAGCATGATGGGTTATGCTGAATTGGCGTTACTCGAATGTAAAGATGATGCCGTCGGTAAGCGTTTAAACAAGTCTTTAGAGTCAGGTATTTCTGCTGTTCATTTTGGTAAATCAATTCTAGCTTCAATCGGAAGACTTCAGATTACTCGTTCAGAAATCAATTTTAACACTTGGTTCGTTTCATTTATTAAATCATTGCAGTCTTATTTTGAAGACAATGAGTTAGTGATTGAAAACCTAGTGCCTGATGATATTGAGATACGCACTGATTATTCTTGGTTTAGCGAATGTTGTGTCGATTTAATTCGCTTTCTTTTAGCCTTTGATCAAAATGCAAATTTGACGTTTACCAGTGAAATAGAAAGCGTTAGGATTAATGGATTAGCAAAACCACCACTGCTTGAACAAAGAGTAATTATTAGTATTAATAGTAAACAAGTTGAATTAAATGAAAAACAACAACAATGGTTGTTTACTCCGTTTTACTCTAGTCGTTTCCTTATCGGTGAAAAAGGTATCGGATTAGCCAAAGCCAAAGGTTACTTCGAACAAATAGATGCCTCTATTGAATGGGACAACGAATCAGGTTTTACAATTGAAATTCCAACTGTACCTACTAGTGAAACTAAGTAAATTCCTAATTAGGTGAAGTTTTGAAGTCATTTATTGCCCTTGGTATTGAATATAATGGACGTTCCTATTGTGGTTGGCAAAAACAATCACATTCACCATCTGTACAAGAACCTTTAGAAAAAGCCCTTTCGAATATTTGCGCTCAAAATATTAAAGTATTTTGTGCAGGTAGAACCGATACCGGCGTACATGCCACAAACCAGGTTGTCCATTTTGAATTTGATGGGGCTCGCCCTAAAACTGCTTGGCTAAGAGGTGTGAATAATCATTTACCAAAAGATATTTCTGTCGTTTGGTCAAAAGAAGTTGACGAAAATTTTCATGCAAGATTTTCTGCAATTTCTCGTACTTATCGCTATATTATCCAAAATACGAAAGCACCTAATGCTTCGCTTAATGGTCTTGTCACATGGCATAGAAACCCTTTAAATGAAAAATTAATGAATGAAGGTGCTCAACACTTATTAGGAAAACATGATTTTAAATCATTTCAGGCAAGTGGTTGCCAAGCTAATACATCAATAAGAACGGTTCAATCTATTGAGGTTATACGCTGCGGTCATTTTATTACTATGCAAATTACAGCAAATGCTTTTTTACTTCATATGGTTAGAAATGTTATTGGTTGCTTGTTACAGGTAGGAGAGGCTAGACAGTCACCTCACTTTGTAAAGGAATTAATAGCCGTTAGAGACAGAACAAAGGCTCCTGATACGGCTAAACCTAATGGTTTATACTTGATTGACGTAGGGTATTCTGAAAATATCACTTTACCAAAAAACAAAATTTTTCCTTTGGGATGGAAAAGTTAAAACGAGATGAAAAATAAATGAAATTAAATAAAAAGGAGTGGGATTATTTTCAAGTTTATTTGAAAGAGTTCTCTCGATTAAGTTCGCAATTTATAGCTCGACTAGATTCGGAGAAAGTTGCAAAAGTTGACGTCAGTTTGCCTAAATTACAGTTGCCTGAAAATGGTAATGATTTTTCTGATTGCGTAAAGCTTCTTGAAACTCAAATCATTCCACAACTTTCCGCCGCAAGAGGTTCACGTTATTGGGCTTTTGTGACTGGTGGAGCAACACCAATTGCTACTATGGCTGATTGGTTAGTATCCATTTTTGACCAAAATGTGCATAAAGCAGGTGATTCGGTTGCTAGTTTGGTAGAGCATCAAGCGATAAATTGGTTACTTGAGTTATTCGATTTGCCTAAATCGTTTAATGGATTAATGACCACTGGTGGTACTGCTTGTAACTTTTTAGGTATGTGCATCGCTAGACAATATGCGGGTAAGTTACAGGGCATTGATGTGGCTAAGGATGGAGTCTTTGGATTAGATGTAGAAATATTTTCTACATCTCCTCACGCAAGCACAGTAAAAGCATTAGGGATGGCTGGTATTGGTCAAAAAAGTATTACAAAAATTTTAGCGATCAAACAAACTGAAAAAATGGACGTTGAAGATCTAAAAGCAAAGATATCGGCAAGTCATGCCAAGGCAAAAATTGTCATTGCTAGCGCAGGAACAGTTACTACCACGGATTTTGATGATCTTGATAATGTCGCGGAAGTTTGCGAGCAATATAACGCTTGGTTACACGTTGATGGTGCTTTCGGTTTATTTGAGCGTGTTGCCAACGGATCTAATGGCAAAACCAAAGGCATTGAAAGAGCGGACTCCATTACCGTAGATTGTCATAAATGGCTTAATGTTCCTTACGACTGTGGTACATTTTTAACCCGTCATTTAAATTTATTGGAAGAGTGTTTTGATGTGCCTGCAAGGTATTTAGCAAATGATTCTAATACGCCTGATTTCATGTCGCTTGGTGTCGAGAATTCTAGGCGATTTAGAGCGTTACCTGTTTGGATGACTTTATTAGCTTATGGTAAACAAGGAATTAAATATTGGATCGAAAACAACATTCAACTTTCTAAAAAATTAGCTGATTGGATTGAGCAATCAGAGAACTATGAGCTAAGTTACCCCTGTAAAATGAATGTCATTTTATTCAGAATTAATGCAACGGGCATGACAGATAAAGAGGCAGATATTAAAACTGTAACACTCATGAAAAAAATAAATCTTGATGGTAGAATTTTTATTAGTCCAGGTCATTGGCAAGGTAAAGAAGTGATCCGTCTGTGTTTAAGTAATTGGCAAACAGATGAATCGGATATTGAAATTGCCAAAGAATTATTAATAGAGCTGGCTAATTCAACTAGCTGATCTATTTTGATAACTAAGTAATTTTACAACTAAATTATTTTGACAAGTATGTTATTTAAATGACAAAATTATTCTCACTTATCACCAGCAGAGCGTTAGTGTCGTCGGTAAAAACTGGATTAATATATAAAATATTTTTCTACTTGATTGATCGATTGGTTGGACTTGATCAATTAAAAAAATTCTACCTCGAAAGTAATCTGCCAGGATTGGAAAAAAAAACCTTCTCGTCAAGGCTTTTAAATCAACTGGATGTTTCCATTTATGGGAAAGAGTCGTTATTAGAAAAATTGCCTGCTTCAGGAGGTTGTATTCTTGTTTCTAATCATCCTTACGGCATGGTCGAAGGCGTTATCCTCGCAAATATAGTTAACAGTAAACGTAAAGATACTAAGATTATGGCGAACGTTGGTTTAAAGATATTTAAGGAAATTGAGGATTACTTTATATTTGCCGATCCACTCAATCCGAAATCTCCGATTAATATCTCTGCGATTAAAAAAAGTTTTAAACATGTTAAAAATGGAGGTGTTTTGGTTATTTTTCCAGCAGGAAGAGTCTCCTTTTATCAAAAAGGGACGTCGAGTATCTCAGATGGCAAATGGAATCGAATAGCAGTACAAATAGGTTTAAAAACTAATGCACCTATACTGCCTGTTTTTATCTCAGGTTGTAACACTCCACTATTTCATTGGTTAGGTAGAGTGTACTATCGTTTTCGTTTGCTGATGCTTGTAAGAGAAATGCTCAAATTAAAAGGGAAAAATATCAAATTGGAAACTAACGGGTTAATCACCAACAAACTGCTTGACGTTTTTGAGACAAGTAAACAAAAAAATCTTTTTATAAGAGCGCAATGTTATTTAAATGATGAGCGCTATATCAGAGCGTGGACTGAATGTGAAACGAATGATCATTATCAAGATATTGTCGAGCCAAACGACCCAGATAAATTAGAAATAGAAATTGAACAATTGCCTAGTACGCAAACTCTGTTGAGCTTTAAATCATTTAAGGTTTATTTTTCTTACTATGATCAAACACCAAATTGTGTAGATGAAATTGCAAGGTTACGTGAAGTTACTTTCAGAAAGTTGAATGAGGGAAGTGGTGAGTCTTCTGATACGGATACTTTTGATAAAACTTATACTCATTTATTTATTTACGACCATAAAAATAGACAAATCATTGGTGCTTACAGAATGGGACAAACCGATCGATTATTTGGTCACCCCAATTTATCAAAGGCAGCTTTACGCAAACCCGATTTAAAAAAACTGTACTTGTCACAAATGTTTGATTTTGATCATGGATTTGTCAATTTAACTCAACCTTGTTTAGAGATGGGACGATCTTTTATAATAGAATCACATCAAAATAGTTATCATGGTTTATTATTACTTTGGAAAGGCATTGGTGCTTTCGTTAGTTTACATCCGCAATACCGTATTTTATATGGTACTGTTTCATTGAGTAAAATTTATGATACTCGTTCAGTTGCATTAATTAATCAGATATTAGTTAACAATAGAAATAATAAAGAGAAATCAAAAGTACTAGCGAAAAACCCGTTTAATTTTACATTATCTCCTGAGATAAACCATTATTTAAGTTTAAATAAATTAAATTTAGAACAATTGTCTGCGTTTGTAATGTCAATTGAAAAAGATGGTAAAGATATTCCTGTATTATTAAAACAGTATCATAAACTTAATGCCGAGTTTCATTGTGTAGCGATTGACAAAAAATTTAATAATACTCCTGGCTTATTACTTAGCGTACATTTACCAAGCGCGCCGGATAATCTGTTAAAGCTTTATTTAGGCAAAAAAAAGCAGGCGTATTTAAATTTTGGTGTAATAATAGATTAGATTTAGACAAAATATCTGAGTAGTTTTGAGCTAAATGAAATAACACTTATTATAGTTTAGTACGACTTAAATGATTTACACTAAAGCTGTAAAATATAATCAAAGGAGAGTGTCGGGTACTGACTTGTTAAGATACTGACTCTTCATTTTGGTCAGCAGAGTGTCTTAAAAACGTTGCGGTCGTAGGTGCAATAGCAAAATTAATAGGAACATAGCTTTGATTTTTTTTATTGATTATCAATGAGTGAAATGATTGCGTAATGATGAATAGCGTGACTGCCAGAAAACTAGCTCTCTCGCCAAGTTTGACTCGATAAGCATATTTTTCTTTCTGATGATTGATACTTCAGTATTTAAAGTTGTTTTTTTATTAAAATCTGAATTTTTAGTTCGCTAATCAAATTAGCGATAGATATTAATTTTTTAATGGCTAGAGATGGAGAACGTTCAACTTCAGTACCTCTTGATCTCACATTGTAGTCAATAAGCCTGATGTAAAACCGTATTTTATTGATTCATAATGATCGATGATATGCCGCATATGCGAGCCAGCAGAACTCTCAAAATTAGGCGTTAGTATATTGATTGTGATTGTCACTATTGACTGACTGAAGTTAGATAATGGCTTGCTCTATTATCTCTACATGACTTTGATTGATTATAAAACCTGTCCTAGGTTATTCCGTTCATTATTTATTGTAGTCTCTTTTATTGTTGAGATAGTTTTTCTCAACAAATTACAGTTTTTTTTATCTCCGTACAGCCATCCATGGCCCTTTAAAGCATTGATAAAATTAACAACTACCAGCCACATTGACGTGCTTTATTTTGTTCATCAAGCCAGGTCTTTATAGGTGCAAAATAATCAATTATTGCTGTTGCATCCATTTCCCTTTGTCCGGTCATAGCTTCCAAAGCATCTTGCCATGGCTTGCTCGAACCCATTTCTAGCATTGAGATTAACTTAGCACCCGCTTCTTTATTGCCATAAATGGAACAACGATGTAAAGGTCCTTCATTTCCAGCAATCTTACAAAGCTCTCGGTGAAATTGAAACTGTAAAATTCTAGCTAGAAAGTAACGAGAGTAGGGCGTGTTACCCGGAACATGGTATTTCGCTGCGGGGTCAAAGTCAGCTTCAGTTCTTTCTACGGGCGCTTTAATTCCTTGATATTTTTCCCTTAGATCCCACCATGCTTTATTGTACTGTTCGGCTGGTATTTCTCCGCTAAATACTCCCCATCGCCATTTATCAACTAATAATCCAAAAGGTAAGAAGGAAACCCCTTCCATTGCTTTTTTCATTAAAAAAGGTAAATCGCCGGACGCATCTGGCTCTTCATCAATAAGACCAATCTGCTTTAAATATTTTGGCGTTATTGATAAAGCGATGGTGTCACCAATGGCTTCATGAAAACCATCATTCGCACTATTTCTGTAAAGAAAATCTTGCTTTAAATTATAAGCCCGTTGATAAAAATTGTGTCCTAATTCATGGTGAATTACTGAAAAATCCTCACCTGTTTTATTGATGCACATCTTTATTCGATAATCGGTGGTACTTAAATCCCATGCGCTCGCGTGACACTGTACATCGCGATCTCTTGGTTTAATAAATAAAGACTTTGTCCAAAATGTATCAGGTAAAGGCTCAAAACCTAATGACGTGAAAAAATTTTCAGCTGTTCTTACCATCGCTTTTTCATCATAACCTTTAACTTCTAAGCGTTTTGTTACATCTATTGCTGGAGTATCAGATTTTGGAGCAACGTCTTCATAAATATTATCCCAACTTTGTGCCCACATATTTCCTAGTAAATGAGCGGGGATAGGCTGTGTTAATGAGACAACATCATCACCATACTTTTCATTTAATTTTGCTCGAACATGGCATTGCAGAGAATCATAAAGAGGCTTAACTTGTCCCCATACTCGATCCATATCTAAAGCAAACTCATCAGCGGGCATATCATATTTAGAGCGCCAAAGTGCGCCAGTATCAGTGTAGCCTAATTGATTTGACCCTTCATTAGCTATTTCAACCATACGAGTATAACTATCACGCATTTGTGGTGAAACTTTACGCCAATTAGTCCAAGCTTTTAGCATTTCTTCAGGGTCATCTGAATCTGCCATGGTTTTACTTAAATTACCTAAAACATAACATTCTCCAGCTTCACTACAACCTTTTGCATAGGTTGCGTCTAAGTTAGATGTTATATGTGATAACTCGGCTGTTTTTGCATCGTCAGATGGCGCTGGTAATACAAGCCCAGATTGAAGTGCGTCTAATTTACGTCGCGTATCATAATCAAGTTGCAGATCTTTAAACTGTTTTGTTCCTAATGCCAAAGAGACTCCCTTTTTAGTGGAATCTTCACCAAATTTAGCAGCCACTGCGCTGGTATCATCGGTGACAAAATTTGCTTGGATCCAATATGCTTTACCAACTAATTCATAATCAGATTCGAGTGATTTTTCAGCATCTGCAACGTATTTTTTTGCATCTGCGATTGAAGCAGCATCAACCTGTGTTGTTTTTTCATCTTTTTCTTCGGTCATTTGTTGGCAACCGAACAACAAAGCACTAATAAGTAGTGCAAGGCTAGTTTTATTCATAGTTTTAATGTCCTTTTTTTGCTTTAAATCGAAAACATTTATAGTGTCTTCTTAGAATATATTGACGCTATTCGATTCTTATATATACTAAAAATTTATGTCACTTTTTCTTGGGAAGCTGTAATCCGAGCTGTGTACCCCGCCAGCGAGCAAAAATCATCCCTCCCCCTAAAAACATACTAGCAAAGACGAGCTCTAGCATAATTGGAATAATTTCAGCAAATGACGTTATCAAACACGCTAAACCATGACAAATATAAATGACTGCTATAAATCCAGACCAAGCATGGGTATAGGCTTTACCTTTCATTAAACCAAACATTGGGAAAATAAGAGGAATAAGCCAAAGAATAGTGAGTGTTTTATTTGAATATTGAGTAGAGGGATACCACCATAAATTCCATATAGGAATTAGCAATACTAGAGCCCAATATCCAAACAAAGTTACTTTATGAGCTTGCAACATGGACTTGCTAGGTGCTTCAACTACTAAATCATTTTCGTCTATTTGTTTATCGTTTATCATTGATTACCTTAGTTTTAGCTAGAATTAAGAATTTAAAACTAATATTCATTATTTATGAATTTGCTAGTTTTCCTGCAAACTTTGCAATACGTTTACCTTGAGCTTTGGCCAGTTTTTTTTCTTCATCAGATATACAACGTTCATTATTATTTCCCGACCAATGACTAACACCATATGGTGTTCCACCCGTATTTGTATGAAGTAGGCTGGTTTCTGAATAGGGCAAACCACAAATTACCATGCCATGATGTAAAAATGGAATCATCATGCTCAATAAAACGGCTTCCTGTCCACCGTGTAAACTACTTGCGGAGGTAAAAAAACTGACTGGTTTATCCGATAACTTTGAATTTATCCATATTTCACTGGTTTGATCGATGAAATATTTTAAAGAGGCGGACATGTTACCAAATCGAGAAGGGCTACCAACAATTAAACCGTCACAACTACTGAGATCGTTTAAAGAGGCATAGCAGTCACCAGATTCAGGGATTGCATCATCAACTTGTTCGTTATTAGCGGAAATTCGAGGAACCGTTCTAATCACTGCTTCTGAACCATACTCTTCAACACCGCGGGCAATTAAGTGAGCGAGTTGTTTTGTTTTACCACCAGAAGACGAATATAAGACCAGAATTTTACTCATGCTTTAACCATATAATTGTAGTTTAGATTTGAATTAAGTTTGAATTTGAACCTGAATCCGAAATTATAATATTTCAAGTACACTTTCAGGTGGTCTACCAATCGCTGCTTTACCGTTTGAAAGAACGATAGGGCGTTCAATTATTTTGGGAAACTTAACCATTAATTGAATTTGTTCACTTTTTGACAAACTCAAATTATCTAAGCCTGATTCCTTGTATTCGCTTTCTCGTTTTCTCATGAGCGCTTGCGGCTCAAGATCAAGTAACGATAAAACTGTGGTAAGCTCACTAATTGACGGCGGAGTTTCTAAGTAATTGATGATCTCAGGCTCTATCCCTTGCTCTTCAATTATTGAGAGTGTTTGTCGAGATTTAGAACACCGAGGATTATGGTATATTTTAACTTGAGACATATGTGATTACCTAACTATTTCCTAAATAAGGGACTAAACACTATTTTAAGGCTAAATTGATATGGAAGAAAGGATGAATTACTGGAAAGCCTTCACCAAAGATCTATTTTTAAGATTTCAAATGGATAAATGCAGTTCTGTTGCGGCAGAATTAACTGTGACAAGCCTGTTAGCGTTGGTGCCTCTTACTACCTTGGTTTTTGCTTTGCTAGCTTTGATCCCAAATTTTGAAGATATTGCTTTAAAGCTTCAACAGTTTGTATTTGCTTATTTTGTTCCTAAATCCGGTGACACAATCCAAAACCATTTAGTCGAATATGTTAATAAAGCAAAAAGTGTAAGTGGTTTAGGTTTTGCTATGCTTTTTATTACCGCTTTAATGATGATGAGAACTATTGACCGTAGTTTTAATCATATCTGGAAAATTAAAAAATCACAGTCTAAAGTAAGAACCTTTTTGGTTTATTGGGCTGTATTAACGCTCGGACCTATTGCACTAGGCGCAAGTATTATCATTACCTCGTATATCAACTCTTTACCATTAATTAGTGAAGTTGTATCCCCTGAGAGCTTTTGGTTTAAAACAATATTACCTTTTTTGATGGCGACAATTGCTTTTTCAGTGATGTACTTTGTAATTCCTAATCGTAAAATTTTTATCTCACATGCCATATACTCAGGAGTAGTATCAGCGATATTGTTTGAATTCGCTAAATATGCTTTTGGTATTTTTATAAAATATTTTTCAACGTATGAAATTGTGTTTGGAGCATTAGCATCGATACCTCTTTTTCTTATTTGGATTTATGTTAGTTGGAATATTGTATTATTTGGAGCCGAGTTTTGCCATGGTTTAGCTAATGGCTCGTTAAAAAATGATATTTCTGACACCTTAAAAATCCCTTCTGCGAAAAAAATAAGGCGTCTCAATGCTTTAATAAAACTGGCTGAAGCTCAAAATATCGGAGAATCGGTTACTCTAAATGATATTAGTAGTATTAAAGGAGAGGCTGCAACTTCCACGCTGGATTCATTTGACCAAAAAACGGAACAATTAGGTTTTAGCTATGATGAATTGATTGAGTTAGTCGAGGATGGCGTTGTGTTAGAGTCGAACGATTCAAGTTTTTGTTTAAGAGTTAATGCTAATAACTTAACTTACTCGTGGATTTTTAACCATCTTTTGAATGATTTTCCGAGTAATGAGGTTTTAACGGAAAGTGAGTTAAATAACAAAAGTAAGATAGATCTATTAAAAATTAGACTACTCTTGGAAGATTTTCTTAAAAAACCTTTGACTACTCAGAAAGAAAAATAGATTAATGGTCGCCAGGCAATCTAACTTCGTTGAGTGTTGCAGGGTCAATATCAAATTCCTCGACATCAATGTCAGTATCGCCTCTTTTATGGGGAATTGAGGTCCAAGGAATAACATCAGAGACATCTTCTAAAACTTCTTCAGTTAACTCATCTCTCAGTTCAAATGTTTGATAGAAAAATCGATCAATACATCCGGTTGATTCAACTCTTGTTCTAGGTCTTACTTCCACAGGATCATCAAAACCTAACATGGCATAAACTCTCTCACTGTTATAAGAGTCTTTTGCAGTGATGATAGTTGGTGCATCTCTGCCATTCAACTGAGTAGAAGATACAACTAATCCAGGTTGGCCACCTTTTTCATTTTGACCTTGATGCAAAACTAACCGAATAGGGGTATATCGCCCGTCAATGTATTCTAAACCGAGCATTGTTCCGTTATTCTTATCACCTGTGTGCCAACGACATATCGCTAGACGCCAATGAGGTGCTGGATTGTCATCCATATATTCTCTAATAAGTGCGATATTCCCTAAATCAACGTAAGGCAACATAAATTGTCTAGAACAAATACCAATTCCACCACTACTGACGTTAATTGCATTCCATGATAGTTGTTGAACGTTTTTATGTCCTGTTAAACTAACAATTTCTTCAGCAGATAATTTGGAACCATCTTTTTGGGATACTCGGCCAAGTATTCTAATAATATCGGTTAGTCCCCATACAACATCAATTTTTGAAACAATAGGATAGCGTCGATTATTTCTATCTATTCGTTCATTCCAATGTCTACTAACATGTTTCCATAAATAAGCCGCTGTAGAAATTTTAATAGACCTATCAAAACTATTTTCTGGTATTTTACCTTTTTCGTCTAAGGTCTCGGCATCAAAATTTACTTGTCTGATTAAATCGTAGGTCAGCAATAATCGAATTTTTGGATCTTCCGGGTCATCTAACTCTTTTGTAACAAAGTTAGGTTTGTTTTCGCTAGTGATATCGATGATAAAACATTCATCCTTTTTAAAATCATCGGGGTTTTCTGAAATTCTCGCTAACTTAACCCATCGGTGTAAATAATGAAAAAGATACCAATGCTCACCTCTATCTAAGTGGTATGGATCGGCAAGTGCTAATAAACTATTTCTAAGGTAATTTTGCTCAATAACAGGCAAACAGTAAGTTTTACTATTTTCAAACTCCATCTCGGAATAACCTTTTTTTCCAGCGTACGCATATAGCGAGTTAATCTCTCTCCAAAGATAGAGCGGAATAGGAGAATATAGCTCATATTGCTCAATTAGCATTAAGCCAAGATAAAAAATTGAAAAACCAATAGAGCGAATTTTAATCTTGTTTTTTCCAAAAAATTGACGTTTGCCTTGAGCATCGTGGACTACAATTTTGTGCGCAAAAGCCATTTCTCGAGTGAATATGCGTAACATATCGATCATTTTTTTGTTTGCGGCACTAGTTTTTATTGATGCTTTAACATTGGGCCTAAAATAATCGTGTACAAAGGTGTATGTTTCGTCAAAATGTCTAACTAATTCTGAACGTTGTTTGTGACCTAATTCGGTGCGGTTAAGACTTGATATAGCTCTGGTAACTTCAGGCAATGTTTTTGACATATCTGCCAAAGGCAATGATTTGAGCCATAGCGCCAATTTAGTAGGTTCGGTTTCAACTAAAATATGTTGACCGTCCTGCTGTGAAGGGATTGTTAGTTTAAGTTTTTTCATGTTAGTAAAAGTATATCCCATTTAACATATTTTAAGTGAAATATTTGAGGGAAATGACTTAACTTCACAGGTTAACCTAGTTACATCTATGTATCATTATTCTGTAAGCTTATTAATTCTCAATTTCAAGATTGAATAATAGTCATATATCCGCAATAATCAATTCTGTATATTTTATTGAAGAAACGAATAAACTTAAATAATGTTTAAAATTAAATCATATCTAAAGGGCTTAACTCTATGCTTTGCAGTTGTACTTTTGTGTTCTTGTAATCAAAAACCTGACTTTGTCTATTTATCTGGTGAACCTGGCGATTTAAGCGATTTAAAAGGACAATGGATAATCATAAATTTTTGGGCTGAATGGTGTTCCCCCTGCCGGGAAGAAGTGAGAATTCTTTCTGAAATAGCGACTAAAAATCAAATTCCCAATACTTCAATAATAGGTGTTAGTTATGATCCGTTGGATGTTGCTGATTTAAAAAGAGTTGTTCATGAATGGCAATTTGGTTATCCAGTCATTTCAACACAACCTATTCCCATTCTTCCATTCTCTTTGCCTAAAAAATTACCCGCATTGTATATTTTGTCACCAAATTTAGAGTTGGTTGCTAAAATCTCTGGGGAGCAGGATTTTGAAAGTATCAAAAAACTATTGAATTCATTACAAAATAAAAATAATTAAGCTTACATTTTGCCATAAATCCTCTATTTTGTGAGCTAGTCTAGGTTTCCTCATCCTCGTGTGAGATAAGATTCTGGGTTCAATTTAGCATAGCATTGTAGCTTGCTTATGGTTTAATAATTGCACTATGTAATTTTGTATATAGACTATAATTAAACTCATTGTTTAACACTCCTAATCGGTTTAACTGTAAAAGTATCGATTTAAGCTCAAAAGAGAATTAATATTATGCTTTTAGTTCAAGACAGGTTTTTAATAAAGTCTGCTATTTCGTTAATTTGTATTCTATTTTTAGCTTCAACGTATGCTGAAGAAGTTAAAAAGGCAGTTCCTGAAGCATCTTCAGCAAATATATTTGATATGTTCGATGAAAATAAAGACTTGCAGACAGGTGGTGTTGCACAAGAAAACGAAGTCTTATCTGATTCAGGTGTAACCATAACCCCAGATATTGCTCATGGCTCAGAACAAACCAATCAAATGACTGATGACCTATCAACATCAGAAAAATTAGAAGCTTTAAAACAGAAAGTTATAGCCGTTAACAGAGATTTGTTTATTTTGGAAGAAGATCTACTCTTTCCTGCGTCAACGCAAGTGGCTCTTTATTTTTCTGTTGATATAGGTTACTTTTTTGCTTTGGATAACTTAAAATTAAAAATTGACGATAAGCAAGTCACCCATCATTTATATACCGAAAAAGATGTTGATGCTTTATATAGAGGTGCAATCCAGAAAGCCTATATTGGTAACGTTAATAGTGGTCAACATGAATTGGTTGCTCTTATTGTTGGTACCGGACCTTATAACCGAGCTTATCGAAAAGCGATATCTTTCACATTCGAAAAAACAACAGGCGCTAAAGCTATAGAGATCCAACTACGCGATGACTCAGGAAAAATGCAACCAACTCTTAATGTAGTTGAATGGTAGGCATTTTAACTGTGGAAACAAGCACAATTAATTTTTCATTGAGTTATATGGGTTACGCAAAGAGCCTCAAGAATTTTATTCTTATTTCTCTAATTTTTTCTATCAGCAGTTGTTCGTTGTTTAGTGGTTCTGATGATGACTTAATTAAAGATCCCAAAATTCTGACTCAGGAAGAGCGAGAAAATTTAAAAAAACCAGTGCGGCTGCAAGATTTAGCCTATGGTGAAATTTTGTATGATTATTATCGCGGTGAAGAACTTAAATCTTTAACCAAAATCCTGATAGCACAAAAACACGATACATTACCTCATCACAAAAATAGAGCTGAATTATTATCTGGTGCCATTTATCTTAACCTCGGTATGCTTAACATGGCTAAGGATATTTTTGATAAATTGCTAACTGAAAAAGATTTGCAAAACGAGCTTTTAGCCAGAATAAATTTTTACCTCAATAAATTACATTATAAGCAAGGTGATTACACTCAAGCGGAAAAAGGATTAAAAAAAACCTACAATCAACTTTCTGATCGTTATAGAGATGAAAGTCTCATCATGTTAAGTAATATAGCTCTTTCAAATAAAAATTTAGATAGTGCAAAACAATGGTTGGTAAAAATTAGTGAGGAGTCTGATTATTCGACTTACGTTAGGTTTAATTTAGGGATTCTTTGGTTACAACAAGGTCAATTAGAACAATCATTACCATTCTTAGAGAGAGTCTATGTAACCTTAGAGCCAACCGAGCTTCAACGAACATTGCAAGATAAAGCCACTCTTGCATTGGGTTTTTACTTTTTAAACAGTAAGCAATTTGAACAGGCTAATATAAAGTTTAAACAAGTTAGATTAATCTCGCCCTCGACTAATAAAGCCCTTTTAGGACTTGGTTGGACTTTTATAGAGCAAGGAGATTATGAAAATGCTCTTAACCATTGGCTAAAATTAACTGAAAAAGATGTTAGAGATTTAGCGGTTCAAGAGGCTCTATTAGCAATTCCGTATGCTTTTCAAAAGTTAGATGCAATGGCTGAGTCATTAGAAAAATATCTATTAGCATCGAGTATATTCCAAACTCAAATTGAGCTTG
Organism: Polaribacter sp.; assembly: GCA_047633355.1. Lineage (GTDB taxonomy): Bacteria > Pseudomonadota > Gammaproteobacteria > Enterobacterales > Kangiellaceae. The sequence continues at coordinate 45,660 of JBLIBL010000002.1, read as the reverse complement.
TTGAAACAATTGAGGAGAGAGTTTCTAATGGGAATCTTGTCGAAAACTTAGTTGCTAACCTTATTGCTTCCAAAACTGGTAGCAACGGGGTTGGCGCTGCAGACAATCAAATTGCAGACTCTAAACTTTTTGGTGATGAATATGATTATTACATCTATGAGCTATTAGCGAAAAATAGTTTCAATCAGGGATTTAGAAACTATCAAAAATTAGGAGCGCTTGCGTTAATTCTAGATTATTGGGAAAGTCAATTACCCATGTTTTCGCAAATGGTGAGCGCTAATCAAACGAGATATCAAGAAAGGTTGCCTCGTATTGAAAATTATTTACGCGAAGATTCAAATAATCAATATGAACGACTTTATTCTCAAGTTCAAATAGAAATAGATCAGCTAAAACAAAACAAAAATATGCATTTACTTGCGAATGACAATCAAAAAGCGATATTCAAGCGATTGACCTTATTACAAAATAGATTGAAACTAATTCCTACAAGGTTGATCTCTGATGAAGTAATAACCAAAACAAAGAGAGCAGAAGGTTTATTGATGTGGCAATTTCAGGAAAACAGTCATGTAAAAATATGGGAGTTAGAAAAAGTGCAGAGTGATATTTCTCAAGAATTAGAATTATTATCAAATAGAAAACTATCTCTCGAAAGCGCGCGCGCGAAAGCTTCTTCACGATTTACATCTGAGGAACAAAAAGTAGGTCAAGGTAAAGACACTATCAGAAATCTTAGAAAAAGAATTGAACAAGAATCTTCGATTCAATCCGAGAAAATTAAGCAACAAATACTCGATGTTTTAGAAAAACGAAAAGCGACACTTCAGCACTTTCAATTACAGTCCGATTTATCGATTGCTAGACTACATGAAAAAGCATTAGCAATTCCAGAGGACGAGTAGAAATTGATGAGATTAGCTTTGACCAAATTAAATAGACTATTATTTTTGCTTTTATGTTTGAGTATAAGCTCTTGCGCCGGTTTAAAGTTGGCCGACCCATTTAAAAAGATTGAACCTCGGACCCAAGAGCCAAGAATATCCTTTATCGAACAAGGACAACTTGTGGCGATCAAGCCTTCAACATTGCCAAGCGTTAAACCAGAACTTGTGATTGAAAGCTACAAACGTCTTTTGAAAAGAGGCGATGCAAAAATCAAGATGGAGGCTTTGGCGCTTTTGGCTGATCTTAATATGCGTTTAGCCGAATCAAAAATGACTATTGAAGATCCAAACAAGCTATCTAATCTTAGTAGTGTAATGAAAGAGGCTAGCTTTTCAGAAGCGATTAAGCTTTACCAATTGCTAATCAATGATTACCCAAACTATAGCAATATTTCTGCGGTAAAATATCAACTGGCTAGAGCTCATTCTCTCAATATGCAACCGGAAAAATCTTTAGCGCTACTTGATCAAATTGCAATAAATCCAGTAAAAGCAACTTCATATGTTGAGAGTCAATTTAGACGTGGTGAAACTTATTTTGTTTATAAAGATTATGAAGTAGCTGAAAAAGCCTATAGTGAAGTCGTTGTTAAAGGAGAGAACACTCATTTTTATGATAAAGCTTTGTATAAAAGAGGTTGGAGTCGATTTAAGTTAAGTCGTTATTCTGAGGCTTTAGCTGATTTCTTTTTACTTTATGATCGGTTGAGTAATAATCAAATAACATTAGGTGATAATAAAAAGAAGCTTTCTAGTGCTTTAATTGTTGATACTAGAAGAGTCATTAGTCTTGCCTTTTACAATATGGATGGCTATTTGTCGGTAGACAAATATTTTTCCAAAGTCTCGTTAAAAAGTTACGAAAGTGATATTTATAAATCCTTAGCAGAGCTATACATTGACCAAGAGCGGTTTAAAGATGCTGCAGATACGTTTATGGGATATATCAATTCAAGGTCGCTTAGCGCTATCGCACCAGATTTTCATTCGCAGGTTATAGAAGTTTATAAGAAAGGTGGCTTTCCTAGTCTAATTTTACCAGCAAAAGAAAAATTTGTAGTTAACTACGGTCGTAACAGCCAGTTTTGGTTTAAGCATGAAGGCTCTGTAATCGAACAAATCAAGCCCTTGTTAAGATTACATCTTAACGATATTTCACGTTTCTATCATGCTGAAGCACAAAAAAGAAAAAAAGCTAAAGACTTCTTAATTGCCGCAACGTGGTATAAAGAGATCTTGGATACTTTTTCAGAACCAAAAGTTGATTCTGAATATCGCTTTTTAATGGCTGAAACGCTTTACGAAGGGAAATCATTTTTAGAATCAGCTAAAGCTTACGATATAGTTGCCTATAAAAATCCAAAATCAAAATACAAAAGAGATGCTGCCTATAGAGCATTAATATCTTATCAATCAATCGTCTACCCTAAAACAGCAACAAAAATAGAGAAACTAACACCGCTAATTTTAAGTGGGCTCAGTTTTGTTGAAGCATTTCCATTAGATAAGCAGGCGCCGGATGTACTTGCTCGAGTTGCAGAGCAACAGTTAAAAATTCAGGATGTTGGTGCTGCTATTTTAACAAGCCGAAAATTATTAGCACTAAAGATACCGGTTTCTGCAAAACAAAAACAGCGGGCATTAGTTATTATCGCAAATGGTTTATTTGATCAGGCTCAATATGCTGAAGCTGAATTAGCTATCGGCGAACTATTAAAAACAAAAAACCTCACTAGAAAAGAAAGAAACAGTTTCCATCAACGAAGAGCCGAAAGTATTTATAAGCAAGCAGAAAACGCTAAAAACTCAGGAGAAACTAGCTTAGCTATATCTTTATATCTCAAAATTAATGTCTTAGAACCTTTGGCGCTAGTTAATATAAATGCGCAATATGATGCTGCTACATTGCTTCTAAGTATTAATTCGTGGGACAGAGCCGAAAAAATATTAGTTAATTTTAGGAATAAATATAGTAAAAATAAATTAGCTAAAAATATCCCTGAGAAATTGGCATTCATTTATCAAGAGCAAAAAGACTGGAATAAAGCGGCTAAAGAATTGACTATTATGATAAATAATCAGCCAGGTACTAATTTTGCCAGAGACGGAAGTTGGAAAATTGCCGAGCTCTATGCGAAAGCAGATAATAGAAATGAAGCAATCAAAGCCTTTAAACATTATGTTTGGACTTATCCTACTCCATACCTATTAGCACAAGAAGGTCGCAATAATTTAATTGCACTTTACACTAAACTTGGTGATATAAATAAAACCATATTCTGGAGGCAAAAATTAATTCAATTTTATCATAAGTCTATAGAAAATAACGCAAGAACAAGCTTTTTGGCAGCTCAATCTAAGTTCACTTTGAGTGAACCATTGTTTAAACAATACAGTAATATCAAGTTGAAATTGCCACTTGCTAAATCGTTAAAAAAGAAAAGGAAGGCGATGAAAAATGCTTTAACCGCCTATGAATCAATTGTAGATTATAAGGTCGCTTTATATACATCCAATGCCACTCATCGTATTGCACAAATATACCAAATTTTATCCGATGATTTAATGTCTTCTACTCGACCTAAAGGTTTGAATGAAGAAGAGCTTGAAGAATATGGATATCTACTTGAAGATCAAGCATTACCGTTTGAGGATAAAGCGATTGTCTTTTATGAGATTAATCTTAAACGCACCCAAGATGGTCTTTATAATACCCCAATAGAAGAAAGTCTAAGTGCTTTAAGAAAGCTAAAGCCTGCACAATATGATAAGACAGAAAAGCTGGAGGCTATTGAAGATGTTTTATTTTAAACTGAATGTTACGACAATTAAAATATTTTTTATTCTATCATGTGGGATCTTACTTTCCGCTTGTTCATCTTTCCAGACAGAAAATAAGACGAGTTCGAAATCATATAAGAAAACAGTTGTCCAGAGTTCCGCTTCTAATCAGCGCCAATCGGATATTGATGATACTTCAATCAATTTAAGTAAGAATAACTTAATTGACCCGATGGCTGATATACAAATTAATTCAGAAATTAAAGAATCTTATAAACAAACATCTAGTTTTATAAAGCAAAATAAATACCAGAAAGCACTTAACTTAATGATAAAGGTTAAAGGAAAGTACCCGCAACTTTCTGGCCCGAATTACCAAATGGCTCGGATTTATTTATTACAAAAACAATTTAAAAAGGCTTTGGAGCAAATTGATATTAGTGTGCAAAAAAATCCTAGAAATTACTATGCTATATCTTTGCAAGGCGTTATCTTAAAAAATCAGGGCAAATTTAAAGAGGCTAAATTAAGCTATTTAAAAGCGATAGATATCTTTCCAAATTACAGTAAATCGCATCTAAACTTGGGCGTGCTCGCTGATTTGTATCTGGGAGACTTAGAGCTGGCTTTAAGTGAATATAAGACCTATATGACGCTGACTTCAAATAAGGATAAAAAAGTGGCTAACTGGATACTGGAAGTCAACAGACGATTAAAAGCTTCAAAATAGGGTTAAGAAACTATGATTCATTATAACTACACTAGAAAAGCCTTCAATAAATTGTTTTGTTTAACAACTCTGTTTTTATCATTCAACTGCTTCTCGGAAGAAGAACCAAGTAACAATACGATTAAACAAACAACAATTGAAAAAACAGTGTTAGGTATGAATGTTTCAGGAAATAAAGAAGCACCCAACTCACTTTATATCATTCCTTGGAAAGATAGTACCGAACACTCAAAGCCACCGGAAATAAACAGGTTAATGGATGAGGTATTTTCAACAGTTGATCCTGATGTTTATGAAAAAGAACTCGGTTTTTATCAAAAACTGACTAAGGCAAACTCTGAGAGTATAAAAAAAGATTAATTTTCTTCAATAACCTTAGTTTTATTTAACTATGTGAACCAGTAGAACTTTAAAAATCAAATAAACAAGCTATACTAATTCGATAATAGAAATCGATTAATAGCCAGAATTATTTATTAATCCAGAATTATTTATTAATAGAATCATTTAACAACTAAACTGAGTTAACACAAAGTTTTAAGCCGTTAGGAGAACAATATGGCAGAATCATCACAATCAATCGCAAATGCTGCAATTGACCAGCCAGCACTCGGTACCTATGACACTATCATAAGTTTTATGCAAAATGGTGGTGAATTTATGTACATTATTTTGTTTGTTTTTTTTATCGGTATGGCTATTGCCATAGAGAGGTTCATATATTTGAGCTTAATGAAAACAAAAAACAGAGCTGCTTGGAATAGACTTTTGCCTGTTTTAAATCAAGGTGATTTTAGACAAGCATTAGATATGGCTACCAACTCCAATTCTGCTATAGGGCGTATACTTGCATATGGTTTATCAAAAGTAGGTCAAGGTAGACGGCATGATGATTTAGAAATGGCCATGGAAGAGGGCATGATGGAAATTTTACCAAGATTAGAAAAGCGAACGCCATATCTCGCAACTTTTGCAAACATTGCAACTTTGTTAGGATTACTTGGAACAATAATGGGATTGATTAAAGCTTTTACTGCCGTAGCAAATGTTGACCCTGCAGAAAAAGCAAATTTACTTTCCGCAAGTATATCAGTTGCAATGAATACAACCGCTTTTGGTTTAATGGCTGCGATTCCTTTATTACTTCTTTTTACTTTTTTACAAACTAAAACGACTGAGATTGTCGATAGTATTGAAATGGCATCGGTAAAATTTGTAAATCTCATTAGAGCTGCACGACCTCAAGAAAAAGCAAAAACGGCTGTTAAACGTCCGGCGGTCTAATTGATTTTCTAGAACTGTAGCTTAAATAGAATAATCCCCAATGCCGATTAATGATAAAGACTAGAAATGTAATTTTATGTTTAATAGACGATCTAAAAAAATGAAAGAAATGAATGCAGAGTTAAATATTACTGCATTTATGAACTTAATGGTTGTACTAGTTCCATTTCTTTTAATGACCGCCGTTTTTTCACAGGTTTCTATTTTGAATATAAATCTTCCGGTGGGTGCTTCAGAAGTTATTGAAACGGAAGATAAGCCACCAAAAGCTTTAGAAGTCGTTATTCGAGAAAATCGCTTGGATGTCCTGGAAAGAAGTTCTGGGTTATTAAAAAGTTTTCCGAATCTTGATGAGAAATATAGCTTTATGGAATTGAACCAATATCTTCAAGAAGTTAAAGCTCATCCTGAATTCAATACCGATACAGGTATTACATTATTAATGGAAATGGACACGCCTTACGATGCATTAATTCAAACAATGGATGCCGTAAGATTAGTGAAACTCGAACAAAAAGAGTTAGATGGTGAAGGTAATACAATACATGGCGAGCTTTTCCCCAATATATCAATGGGTGATGCGCCACCTGATACATTAAAGTCAAACTCAAAGACAAGATCGAATTCAAAACCTGCAGGAGGGAAGAAATGAAAAAATCCTATCGCGCAGTAAGAATGGAACGTCACCACAAAAGACAAAGTTCTAGTGGCTTAAACTTAGTATCATTGATGGATATATTTACCATTTTGGTCTTCTTTTTACTGGTAAATTCCTCGTCGGTACAGCAATTACCTAGCAGTAAAGACTTAACATTACCGACATCTTCTGCTCAACAATTACCTGAAGAAACAGTTATTTTGTTAGTTAATAAAGATCAAATACTAGTGCAAGGCAGACTTATTGTGAATGTCAGTCAGGTACTTTCAAATAAAGCACCTCTAATTAATGAACTGTTAGAGGAAATGAAAATTCAAGCCGCATCTAGTTTAGTAGACAATGCTGCAGAGGAAGGTTTTGACGTTACTATAATGGGAGATAAAAATATTCCATATAAGTTATTAAGAAAAATTTTAGCTACGTTAAGCGAAGCAAACTACACAAATATTTCAATGGCAGTGATGAAGAAAAATGATTCACCAGACAGCAGTAAAGAGTAGGGGTAATCATGGCTTATAACCCATTAATGTCGTTTGATCCTGTATTACCTTGGGAAAATAATTCTGAGGAAACTAATCGTTTCTTAAAACTAATATTATCTGCAGTTATAATATCTATTTTAATTAGCAGTGTTGTCCCATTTTTGACAGTAGCGGAACTCGATAGAGCTAAAACTACAACAATACCTCCTCGCTTAGTTAAAATGATACTGGAACAAAAGAAAGTAGTGGAGCCGCCACCACCTCCAGCTGAAGCAAAAGAAGAAAAGAAAGAAGAGGAAAAACCTGAAGAGAAAAAAGAGGAAGTAAAACCGATCGAAATTAAAACGGCAAAAGAAGTAGCTAAAAAACATATAGCCGTATTTGACGCTTTGGCTGACTTAAGGGATTTAGCTAATGTAGATGATTTAAAGGTTAATCAATCTCTTTCAAATGATACAGGGCAAGCTGCGAAAGTAACTCGATCATTAATAACAAAAAAAGCGACTCAAGGAAGCGGTGGAATAATAGTAGCAACCGCTAGCAGATCAAGTGGCATAGGCGCGTTAAAAGGTCAAAACGTAACCAAAGTAACCAGTAATATTGGTGATGCAGTCGCTAATACAAAACGTAAAACGAAAAGTGGTAATCAGAAAAGAAGTGATGAGAATATACAGCTAGCATTTGACAAAAATAAATCAGCTATTTTTGCACTTTACCATCGCTCTTTAAGAAAAGATCCTAGTCTACAAGGTCGTGTCGTTTTCAGACTAACTATTTCTGCAAGTGGTAAGGTGACGGCTTGTAGTGTTGATACCAGTGAAATTGTGGATCCTAAATTGTTAAAAAGATTAGTTTCTCGAATTAAAAGAATCAATTTTGGAGCTCAAAGTGTCGTGACTTGGAATGATACTTATCAGATCAATTTCTTACCGAGTTAAATGAATTATAATTTTAAATTATCTCATATGAAAATTTTCTTAGAAATAGTTATATTTACGTGCAAAATCTCTATATTAACATTCTCTCTCAAAGCCAATAGTCAATGGATACAACACTCTTTTGACGTCATGGGGACAAGGTCAAATGTCGAGTTTGAAATATCAAAAAATCAAGACGGAGAACAAATTCTAAAAAAAATAGTTAGTGAGATGCATCGGATTGACGCACTAATGAGTCCCTATAAAGCAAACAGTGAGCTGTCAAAAATTAATACAACAGCTTCAATACAACCAGTGAAAATTAGCCAAGAGTTATTCGATTTATTAGTTAAATCAAATGAATTTTCTGTACTGACTTATGGCGCATTTGATATTAGTTTTTCGAGCTTAGGCTATCTTTATGATTATAGAAACTCAGTCAAACCAACAAAAGATCAAATAGCTAATTTAAAAAATATTATCAATTATCAATCGATTAAATTGAACAAAAAAACGCTAAGCGTTAAATATACTAAAGCAAAAGTTAAAATTGATCTAGGCGGTATAGCAAAAGGGCACGCGGTTGATCAATGTATACAAATATTGAAAAATAATGGAATCGTCAATGCTTATGTAAGTGCGGGAGGGGATACTCGAATAATTGGTAAAAAAGACGATAGATTATGGTATATCGGTATAAAACACCCTAGAAATGAAAATAAATTACTAGTCAATCTACCTTTAGAAGAGGTTTCAATTTCCACATCAGGTGATTATGAGCGATTTTTTATTAAGAATGGTGTTCGCTATCACCACATAATTGACCCTAAAACAGGTGAATCAGCAAGTGAATTACAAAGTGTTACAATCTTAGCACCAAATTCAACGATGGCAGATGCTCTTTCTACAAGCGTTTTTGTATTAGGGAGTAAAAAAGGTTTAAAGCTGATTAATAATCTACCTGATATATCGGCTATCCTCGTGGATTCACAGGGACTGCTTTATTTCTCAAATGATTTAGAGAAACTTGACTGAATCAAATAAATTTCTAAAGATATAGCTTGGTCAATTATGCAGCCGATTACGTTAATGATATAATAGATAAAATTCAGCGTAGGCCGTTAAAGATAAGTCTGTTAATTTTTCTAAAAGAGCCAAAACATTCTGTTTTTACAAACTAGTTGATTATTAAAATACACCATTATTAACTTTACTCACCTTAAACTTACTGACCTACTTTATGCATTCATCATTAATTCAAATATATCACATTTGTTTTGCTCTAATAGTTTGCATTTTGATGTCGAAGATTGGATTGGCTAAAGAAATTTCAAATATCTACCGGGTTGATATTCAAGTTAAGGAACAGAGTAATAAAGCACGTTGGCAGGCAAGCCTGGAAGGATTTAAACAGGTTCTAGTAAGAAGAAGCGGAAGTAACCGTATTTTAAGTTCTAAGCAAACGATCGACGCCTATAAAAAAGTCACTAGTTATGTACAAAAATCTCAATATTCAAGCAACACTGAGTTGATGTCAGAATATAAATATATCATTTCGCTCCATTTTGAACCTCGTTTAATTGATAATTTAATAAAACGCGCTAACCAACCACTTTGGGATTCTAATCGGCCTGTCAGCATGCTGTGGTTATCTCAAGAAGAAACTGTTGAAAATAATCCTCCTTACCGAAGAATAATAATAGAAAATGTATCTGAGCAGGTTACCAATAACCTAATTTTAAAAAACTCAAATCGACGTGGCGTTCCCGTCATACTGCCCTTAATGGATTTTGACGACAACTTGCTTGTCACTCAAAGTGATGTTTGGGGACGATTTCCTGAAGCAATTATTGTTGCAAGTAAACGCTATTTAGTTGAATCAATTATCATAGGTAAAATATATCAAAGAGATGGATTATGGATAGGGCAGCTTTCCTATTTTAATGAAAGCAATAATTTGAGCTTTGAGCATCAAACAGATAATGTAGAAATGATGTACGAAAAGATATTTGATAGCTTAGCTGAAATATTATGTAACCAGTACTGTGTGACGCAAACAGCCACTGTCGGACAGGAACTTCTTATAGAAATCGAAAATATTACTAATTTTGAGGCCTTTCTAAAAATTAAAAATTATATATTTGAATTATCTGCGATTCGACAAGTTGATGTGCTAGCTATTCATCAGGATAAACTGGTTTTAAAACTTTCTTTGTTGTCAAATGAACAAGCGGTTATTGATAGTCTTAGCTTAAATCGTCAGTTAAGAATTGTTGTAAAAGAAGAAGTGTCTGTCATTGATGATAATAAATCTCTAGACGAATACGAAGATCCTTTAATGTCTTTTAATGATGACAATCAAGTTGAAACAGCCTATATTGTTGAACCTGTAATTCTCGAACCCACCACTATTAAACCTGTAACACACGAAGTAGAAATTAAAACCATTTTTTATAGATGGGCCGATTAAAATGAAGTTACAAAAAAGCTCTATACCTAATGTGATAACTAGTTTAAGGCTTTTCTTACTGATACCTCTATCCTTTTACCTTTCAAAAGAAGATTATACAACAGCGCTTTATATATTTTTTATTGCTGGTTTATCGGATGCGTTAGATGGTTTTCTTGCTAAAAAGTTTGATTGGGTCAGTCATTTTGGAAGCATTCTAGATCCTTTAGCAGATAAAGCATTACTCGTGATTTCGATGGCAATACTCACAATGAATGCAAAGATAGACGTGCTTTTATTTTCACTCGTTGCGTTGCGTGATCTGTATATCATTTTAGGTGCTTATCTGTATCATCGGAAATTCGGAAAATATCAAATGAAACCAAGTATTTATTCCAAAATGAACACCTTCTTTCAAATATCGATGGTTACCTTACTTTTAATTTCATTAGGGTATGATTCTTTACCGGTCCATATTTTCACATTACTCAATTGGTTAATATATATTTCACTTTTTGTAAGTACCTTTCATTATACTTTTGTCTGGGGTGATCGATATTTTAACAAGGAATATCAGCACTCTGATAATTAAATAAAATTGAATTAACCATTCAATATCTATTCTATTACAAACTAAAAATTATGCTTCAATTACCTCTAAATATAACTCTGGATTCTTCCGCAACCTTAGACAGTTTTTTTGTTGGCTTAAATGACGAGCTGATAGCAAAAATTCAAGCATATTCTAATGATGAATTTTATTATAATAATACTAGTCATATTAATGAAACCAGCATTAATGAAAACAATATGTTATTTATTTGGGGAGCAGAAGATTCAGGGAAATCACATTTAGCTCAAGCTACATGTCAAATGTTTGACAAAATTGCTGATAAAACATGTGTATTCCTACCTCTAAATAATAAGGAAATATCGCATCATATTCTAGAAGGGCTAGAAAATATCGACCTAGTTTGTATTGATTCATTAGAATTCGTACGAGGGGATTTAGAATGGCAAGTATCTCTTTTTAATTTATATAATGACTTAAAAGATGCCAACAAAAAACTCATTATATTTTCTAAACAATCGCCGTCTCAAATTCAATTAGAGCTTGCCGACTTATTGTCACGTTTAAATTCGATGCCTATTTATAAATTACACAAAATAGACGAGCAACAGCTAGTAGAGTTTGTGCAAGCTAGTGGTAAAAATATTGGTATGGAAATAAATGTTGAAGTCGCTAATTTTCTTTTAAGTAGGAGCGATCGTAGTGTCATTAACTTGAAAAATATAATTAGTAAACTTGATGAGCAATCTCTAGCTCATCAACGCAGAATTACAATTCCTTTTATCAAAGACATTCTAGATATTTAATCTATATTTCTAGTCGAGATCAAACTCTTCGCAATCCAAAACACTCGCACTAGATAAAATGCATGCTTTGTGCATTTTAGTTCTCGGTAGTATTCTTTCAATATAAAAATCTAAAACTTGAAATTTGGACTTTATAAAGCTTGGGCTTTGGTTAGAAGAATATGCCACCGTAGCCATTTGTAGAAGCATACTTGCTAAAGAAATGTAACCGGAGTACATCAAAAAATCGAAAGCTGCGGCGCCAATTTCTTCAGGATTTTGTTGTCCTTTTGTTGCGACTGTCTGAGTTAATATTAGCCACTCATTATTAATCTCTTTAATCTGTAAAGAGGCTTTATTGAGTACTTTTGAGAAATAACTTGATACTTCAAGTTGTAATGACGCTGCGGTATTACAATGTTGATTAATTTCAGTAATCCATAATTGTAAAGATTGACCTTTGTCTCTCATTATTTTGCGACCTAATAAATCTAGCGCTTGTATTCCATTTGTCCCTTCATAAATCATAGCAATGCGAGCATCCCGAACTTGCTGTTCTAACTCCCATTCTTTTATAAATCCGTGACCACCCAAAACCTGCACCGCATGATTAGCGGACTCAAAACCTAACTCAGACATTAACGCTTTACATATTGGAGTGAGTAAACCGAGCCTCTCTTCAATATCACCATTTTCATCTACCCCAGATTTGACTTGATCTATCAAAGTTGAAACGTAAAAGGCTAATCCACGGCATCCCTCTACGATCGCTTTTTGACTCATCAACATTCTTTTAACATCGGGATGGACAATAATTGGATCAGCTGTTTTTTCAGGATATTTAGCACCTGATAGAGAACGCATTTGCAGACGGTCTTTAGCATAATCTAACGAAGCAGAGCGCGACAGATCTGCGATAGCATATCCTTGAGTTCCTGTAGCTAACCGAGCTGAGTTCATCATCGTGAACATGTAACTTAAGCCTTTATTTTCTTCGCCTACCAAGTAACCAATGGAATTATCAAAATTCATAACACAGGTTGCGGATGCTTTAATCCCCATCTTGTGTTCAATTGATCCACAAGTGACATTATTATCAGTGGGAAGATTATTGTTCTCAACGGCATTAGTATCTTCATTAATTTTAGGAACTATAAATAACGATATACCTCTTGTTCCTTTAGGCGCATCAGGAAGTCTTGCTAGAACAAGGTGAATAATATTATCTGACATATCATGCTCACCTGCAGATATAAAAATTTTAGTTCCAGAAATAGAGTAATTACCATTATCTATTAATTTAGCTGATGTCTTTAACAATCCTAAATCTGAGCCACAATGAGCCTCGGTTAGACACATTGTGCCAGTCCAGCGGCCTTGAATTAAATTTGGTAAATACCTTTCTTTTAATGTTTTATTTCCATGTGCTGTTAAAGCTGAAACTACTCCATGAGTAAGCCCTGGATACATACTCCAGGAAGTATTTGCCGATGCATTCATCTCTCCAACACAAATAGCAACACTAGCAGGTAGCCCTTGACCACCAAACTCGGTAGAAAAACCTAGGGAAGCCCAACCTGCATCGCAAAATTGTTTATATACCTCTGGAAACCCTTTTGGTGTTGTGACTTTTCCACCTTCCCAAATACACCCTGCTGAATCTCCAGGATGATTTAATGGAGAAAGTTGTGTTTCTGCGAACTTAGCTGATTCATCAATAATGGCATTGATTAATTCTTCATCACTTGCATCTTCAAGACCTAATTTTGAATATAATTCGGTTACTTTTAACCAGTCGTGTAATATAAACTTCATGTCTTCGACAGGTGCTTTGTATTGGGGCATAATCAGTTTTCCGTGATACTTTTGAAATTAACAATTGAGCGTGCTATTTTAGCTTTTTATAAAGTCGTATTTTTTGCTCTCATTAGTCGTTTTTTGCTACGTTTAACATTTCCAATATCAATTTATCGGGTCTGTGTAGTAAGGTCAAGATAAAAAGCGAACATATGTTCATTTTTTACTGAATCAATATTGAAGATATAAGTAATGACAAATAACAATACAAATCAGCACGCATTTTCTGGCATTTCAAGATTATATGGTAGTAATACTATGTCTACTCTTGCTGAAATGCATGTTACTGTGATTGGAATTGGAGGCGTTGGTAGTTGGGCATCCGAAGCCCTTATTCGCTCCTCGGTTGGTAGTTTATGTTTGATTGATTTGGACGATATTTGTATCACAAATAGCAATCGTCAGATACACACAACAAGCGAAACAATTGGTCAATTAAAAGTTGAAGCTATGAAAACGCGTCTATTGACTATCAACCCAAATTGCAAAATAGAAACTCGTTTAGATTTTATTGATAAACAAAATTTGCAAGATTTGATACCAAGTGAGACGGATTACATTATTGATGCAATTGACAATGCTAAGGTAAAAGCCTCATTAGTCGCTTACTGTAAAAGGAATAAGATAAATATTATCACAACGGGAGGTGCTGGAGGCCAAATTGACCCTTTAAAAATTACCGTTTCAGATCTTAATAAAAGTTGGCAAGATCCGCTTTCTGCTAAAGTGCGAAATGAATTACGGCGTAATTTTGGTTTTAGCCGTAATCCTAGACGTGTATATGGGGTCGAATGTGTGTACTCAACTGAACAAGTCCGTTATCCAACCAATTCAGGTCAAACTAGTTTTGCTAAACAAACTGACTTGCATTCCAATAAGTTAGACTGCTCGCAAGGGTTAGGAGCATCAGTCATGGTTACATCAACCTTCGGAATGGTCACCGCATCAAGAGTTATTAATAGATTATTAAGTGATTTTAAACCAATTTAACAAAATCGGCGATTCCGCCTATTACTCTTTCTCACATAACGAACCCATATTTTAAACTTTGCATTATTAATGAATTTTTTGATGAACTGATGGTATATCACCATGTTGATTGGCATGACGTATGTAAAGAATAAGCTCATTTTCAGCCTCGTGCTGAGAAATAAATGGGCCGGCTTCTTCATTTTCTCTAGTCATAAACCACCAGCCTTCACCTGTATGATAATAACGGTCGCTTCTAAACCATGGTCGAGCTGCTTCTCCTGCACGTGTTCGCATTTTGAACTCCTTTGCTAGTTAAATACATTAATCACGACTTTTTCACATTTAATAGAATAAATCTAGTAAATATTCACGATTTATTAATAATACTTTCCAGGAAAGAAAAAAGGCTAATGCAATAAACTGATTCAAAGATTCATCCCGATTTGCTACTATTACCGAGTTCTAGCTTTCGAATATTGCTGAGATGACATGTTACTAACGTCAACAATAATAAAAAAGGGAAATAGCCTTAGTGAGTGCAATTGAAATCCCAGGTTATGAGATAATAAAAACGCTTGGTGTAGGTGGTCAAGCAACCGTATATCTGGCTATTCAAAAGGGCTTTGACCGCGAAGTTGCTTTAAAAGTGATGTCTCCAGCATTAGCTGCTGATCCTACATTTGGCGAACGTTTTATTCGCGAAGCTAAAATTGTCGCTAAACTGGCTCATACAAGAATAGTCACAGTTTACGATGTTGGTGAAAGTGGAAATTTTTATTATCTCGCTATGGAATATATGCGTGGTAAAGAACTAAAAGCAAGAATTTCAAATGGTTTAAAAACAAAAGAAGCTTTATCCATTATCGCCAAGCTAGCTATGGCGTTACACTTTGCACATAGTAAAGGTTATATTCATCGCGATGTTAAGTCTGAAAATATTCTTTTTGATGACAATAATCAACCTATTCTAACCGATTTTGGCATAGCCAAAGCATCTAACTCATCAACACAGATGACTCAAACGGGTAAGTTAATCGGTACTCCTGAATATATGAGTCCCGAACAGTGCAGAGGTAAAAAATTAGATGGTCGGTCAGATCTATATAGTTTAGGTATTATATTATTCGAAATGATGACAGGTAGTGTCCCTTTCACTGGTGAAGATTCTGTTAGTATTTGTATTAAACATGTCACCAAACCAGTACCGCAATTGCCTGCCCGACTTAACAAACTTCAATGGATTATCAATTCACTACTCGATAAAAATCCCAATGCAAGATTTCAAACAGGTAATGAATTAGCTGACGCTTTAAAAGAGTTTATTGTTACAGGAAATCAGACTGGGACAACAGGAAGTGTATCAAGAGTATCGGGTGGTATCGCTAAAACCGTCATTTCGCGAGTGGTTGATCAATCAGTAAGAAGTGACGATTTTGACGATGAAGATTACGAGCTGAGTGATGAGTTTAATCTTGAACAAAAAATAAATATTGCTCCGGAAGGAAAAAGTAAAGCTGGATTAATAATAACAATCATTGTTTTGCTCTCTGTTGGTGCAGCGGGCTTTCACTTTCAAGATCAATGGCTTCCTAAATTTCAAGAATTCGCAGATTTAAATTCGACTAATAACCCAATTATTAATCCAAATCAAAACCAAAAACTTCCAGTTTCAGATGAAAAAATAGAGACTAAGGATTCAAGAACAGCGAAAACACCTAAAAATAAGATAATAATCATAGAAGAAAAAGAAGTGAAAAACACCATTCTGCAAGATACTGAAATATCGACTGTTCGAGTCAGTCAATTGATTCAGAGGGCGGATACATTAGCTCAATACACCCCCCATGAATTAAAAGATATTGAACAAGCGCTTGATAATTTAACTACAGCAAAATCCTTAGAGCCTATCAACAATAATGTAACGGTTACTCGTGGGAAGATCATAGAAATTGCGCTTGCTGAAGCAGTTACAACTGCTCAAGCTTCAAAATTTAATGCTGCGAATGATTGGGTTAAACTGGTAGAAATTGCCGATCGTGATAATCCAAAGTTGCAATCTACAAAATTAGAAGTACTAGCGATAAAAACAAAATACGACTCAGATTTAGCGAGGAGAGAAGAAGACGCGAGAAATTTAAGTCTATATTTAAACAATGGATTAGATACTTTTCATAAGGGAAGGTTAGGTGCACCAGAGAATGCGAATTCGATATATTATTATGCAGCAGCTTTAAAAATAGACCCCGAAAATGAACAAGCCTTAAACGGCTTGAGTTCAGTAACAAAAAAATATCTGGCTCTTCTCGAACAAGCAATAAAAACCAAAGAATTTAGTAAAGCTAGACGCTATTTAACAAGTCTTAAAACCATACCTAAATCGGCTACCGACGGTGTGAACTTGTCAAATTTAGATAGCCGAGTTACAAAGGCCAAGAATTTTTCTTTGAAGAGAGCAAAAGAGCAACAAAGATTAGCCACAATTGCTGAAAATGAGCGATTGGCCGAGGAAACAAGACAAAAGAAAAGAGCGAACCCTCTTGTTAGAATGCAACTTAATAGTAATTTACAAATAGCGCAACAATTATTTGATGAGGGTCATTTAGTCACACCATATGGTAGCAATTCACTGGAAAGATTTAATGCTGTATTAAAAATTGATGCTAAAGACGAAGAGGCTCTTTTAGGAATAAAGAAAATTGGCGAACTTATTGTTCAAAATCTTGATGTTGCTATTTCTAACAATCTTAAAAATGAAGCGGTTAAATGGTACGATGCGTTGAAGATTTATGAACCAGTTGATATTCGCTTAGTTGAATATAAAACCAAAATTGAAAGCATTGTCCAGAAACCTATAGAAGGCGTTGATACAAATGACACTGAATCAGCTAATGAAGTCAATAACTTAGAAAGTCAGTTAAGAGATGATTTAATAGTTGTAGAGGGTGCTGCAAACGATAATACAACAAATGAACCGAGTGCAATTGATTCTACAGACAATCCAGATTCCTACGTTCCGGTTTCAGAGGAGCCAGTTTCAGAAGAGGATGATAATTTAACCGAATTAGATCCGGTAGATATTTAAGTCAATGACAAAATAGCACTAGATTGTTAAATTAAGATGTAATGAATATTGAACTTATTTCAAATTAAACAAAAAAAATATTTAAATAAACGAATATAAAATAGAGAGAATATTATGAAAGAATTTTTACTAAATGTCACATCTGTCATATTTATTTCTTTACTGCTTGCGTGCGGAGGGGCAAAAAAAGCAACAATATCAGCGGCA
Organism: Polaribacter sp.; assembly: GCA_047633355.1. Taxonomy (GTDB): domain Bacteria; phylum Pseudomonadota; class Gammaproteobacteria; order Enterobacterales; family Kangiellaceae. Next base: position 27,935 of record JBLIBL010000002.1, on the reverse strand, counting down.
GATATTTCTCAAGCTGAAAATAATGAAACGCTTGAAAGTCTTTATAAGGTAATTGGCCAAACTATCATAGAAAGTTCGGGTTCAAGTAAAAAAGAAGCCATTTCAATTCAGTCTCAAATAGTAAGTCGCTTGGTAGTCTCTTATCAAACTAAAATAGATCAACAACTTACTGACAAAACTGAATACGGCCTCGTTACACGTCAACACTTGAATCAAACATTAGATTCAATTCAGCCTTTAAAACAATGGGATCAAAATGCTTATTCAAAAGCAAAGCAAGAAGTTAACGCCCAACTAAAACTAACTAACACCGCTATAGACGACGCAAATAGTTCTGCGAAAGAAAATGAAAATAAACTGGTTATCAATTTAAGCTTTTTAAAGAAAGCATCTTTGCTAGCGGGTGAAAATGAACAAGAAACAACTCTCTATCATAAAGTACGAAAAAATAGCCTGGAAACATTATCAAACGATGGAAGGTCTGCTTTTGAAAAACGTATGTACAATACAGCGATAGTGAAAGCTAATACTGGTTTAGCGATTGATGCTGGTAATATCCAATTCGAATCTTTATTAGCGCAAGCTGAAGCCTCTTTGTTCGAGCAAAATTTTAATGAATCTTTACAAAATGCGAAACCCGAGGTGGCTTATAGTGCATTGTTAGACATTGCTGATAAACCTATCATGCTGCAAATAAAGAAAAAAATGGGACGAAGTATTTTACTTCTAGCCAACTATTTTGCTGCTAATGCACAAGAAGCTTACAAAAAAGGTGACTATTATCTAGCTTATAATGAATTTCTACGAGGTAGAGACATTCAAGATAAATTGACTGCGCCCAATAAAGGCTTTATTCAAGAAAAAGCTTTTTTAGATTTATTGAAAAAAGAGACACTTAAAAATGTAAATAGTTTTGGAAAAAATTACGCTTTATTACAAGTTATAAAAGAATTTGATGATAGATACCCAACGTTAAATGAATCTTTATTAACCGATGTCGAAAAAATAATATCTCGCTCTACAACTAAACTAGCTATTAGCTCTTTCAGTGAAGTCACTTCTGCTAATTCAGTTGTCGCATCATTAGGTCGACGAATTGCGAGTAAACTAGAAAAGATATTATTTAGCGGATTAAAAAACGAAATATTAGTGGTAACCGATATTAAAAAGGCTAATACACAGGATTATTCTGGACCTCACTACCAAATTAATGGTGAGATTTTACAGGCTGCAATTGAAACGAATAAAAGCGAAGCTAGACGTAGTAAAAATGTACAAACGGGTATTAATAAGGTTGAAACTGAAGAATATATTAAATGGAAAAAACGCAGTAAAGGAGATGTTCCTACTAGATATTTAGAATCAAAGGTAATGGAAGATATTATTCTTTCTCTCGAACACATTAGAAAACTGGCTGTTGTTGAATTAGATTATAAAATCATTGCACCTGTTTCGCAGAAAGTATTAATCACTAATAACTTAAATAAAGAAAGCGATTTTAAAGGAACAACGACTCAGGAATATCAAAAAGGGATGTTTCTTCAGCAATACGTGCAAGCAGATCTACCAAGCGATATTAAAATTATGGATAATTTAGCGACAGAGTTATCTGTAGAATTAGGCGAAAAATTAACCAGCTTTTTAACCGGCATTGACAAAGCGTTTCACTCTAAATCAACTAAATCGTTAAGCAAAGGAGACAAGTTAGCCTCGATTGAGCTTTTAGCTAATGCGGTAGTGATTGTAACCAAAAAGTTCCAGAACGAGTCAAATTCTCTAGACCCTAGTAAATCAGATAAAGCAGATAAAGCAGATAAAAAGCAAGAAGTTAAAACAAGTGAAAAATGGCTGTTAGAGTTAAAGAAGCAAGTATTGGAATTTATCTAGTTTACTCAGTAATTCGAATAACCTCTTTAGATTAATTAAAATATAAAACGAGGCAGTTTCGATACCTCGTTTTATTTACTTTTATATGCTTTTAGCTTGCTGAATTGCATTACCAATATAGTTGGATGGTGTCAGTGCTTTAAGCGAAGACTTTACCTCTTCAGGCAATTCAAGAGTATCAACAAACTCTTTCATACCGGCTTGGTCGACTCGCTTTCCTCGGGTTAATTCCTTCAGTTTTTCATATGGCTTTTCAATACCGTAACGGCGCATAACCGTTTGAATTGGCTCCGCTAACACTTCCCAATTTTGATTAAGTTCAGATGCCAAAGATTTCTCATTCACTTCTAACTTTGAAATACCTTTAAGTGTTGATTGATAGGCGATTAACGAATGAGCAACACCTAAGCCGAGAGTTCTCAAAGCTGTAGAATCACTCAAATCTCGTTGCCATCTAGAAACGGGTAGCTTTTGACCTAGATGAGTGAAAAGAGCATTAGCAATACCAATGTTTCCTTCGGAGTTTTCAAAATCGATTGGATTCACTTTATGAGGCATTGTTGAAGAACCGATTTCACCCGCAATGGTTTTTTGTTTAAAATGTCCTAATGCAATGTAACCCCAAAGATCTCTATCAAAATCCATTAAAATAACATTAAAACGACTAATAACATCAAAATATTCAGCGATATAATCATGAGGCTCAATTTGAGTGGTATATGGATTCCAAGTTAATCCTAAATCTTCGATAAATATTTGCGCAAATACAGGCCAGTCAATTTCGGGGTAAGCAGAGTAGTGTGCATTGTAGTTTCCAACAGCACCGTTGATTTTACCCATTAATTGTACTCTTCCAAATTGTGCTTGTTGACGTTGCAATCGAGCGACAACGTTTGCCATTTCCTTACCTAAAGTCGTTGGAGACGCTGGCTGTCCATGAGTTCTAGACATCATCGGAATCTCAGCAAAATCATTTGCTAAGTCAGCTATTGAATTGACTATATCTCCTTGTTGTTCATCAATGATCAATGAAGCATCTTTAAGCATTAGCGCATAAGAAAGGTTGTTGATATCTTCAGAAGTGCAAGCAAAATGAATGAACTCACTCACAGCGCAAATGTCTTTGTTATTTGCCGTTTTCTCTTTAAGGAAATACTCGACGGCTTTAACATCATGGTTTGTTGTACTTTCGATGTCTTTAACTCGTTGCGCATCCGCTATACTGAATGTCTCTACAATTTGATCTAATTCATGACTAGTTGACTCACTAAACACTGGGACTTCTTTGATTAACTCACAATTAGCTAAAGCTTGTAACCAACGGACTTCAACCTGAACACGGTATTTTATTAAACCGTACTCACTAAATATGGCTCGCAACTCTTTTGTTTTGCTGCCATAGCGTCCGTCAGCCGAAGAGATGGCCGTCAGTGCAGATAATTCCATGGAAATTCCTTTGTTGGTTGTATAAAGATTAAACATATTTTACCTGATTGGTTCAGTAATTGGCATAGCAATATAATATTGATAAGTACTTGTATAAAAATCAATTAAACAGAAATTTTTAATCATTTTTATATTGGGACGTTACCTAATAGATTTGTGGACTAAAAACAATTTCGTAATCTTAAAATTAGTATTCTTAAAATCAACTATACTTATGTACTAGCGGATTATAACTAGAATCAATTATCCCTTAACTTTCTCTTGAAAACCTTTGATTTTTAACAAAATTTCATTATTATTGGTCAGGTTAATTTTTTAAATCAAAATATAAAAAGAATTCGAATTTAAAGGCTATCAAATGAAAAAAATGATATTTCCTCAAGCAGATCATTATCAAGTACCAAAAGCTTTGTTTATCGGCGCATGGAAAGTTTGGTTTAAACGGTTTGGTGAGCATGACGAATGGCGTAAAGGTAAAATGCCAGGCGGTCAAAATAACTCAAAACTATTTGAAATATTGCAAGACGGTAACCGCTTTACATTAGAAGTCATGGCGCGTTTAATGGTTCCTTGGTCATTCAGAGATCAGACTCAACTCGGAAAAGCATTCTATTTAATGAATCCCGATGTCATTAGAAGAACTAAAATATCTAAAGATTTAAATATGTATGGCGTTAGGCTAACGGATCAAGCACTAGATTATTGGGATTCTCTAACATTTTTAGAACAAGATATGTTCACCGCTTATGCAGAAGCAAGAATTCAAGCAGATATAGAGTCGCCCAGTAGTGCTCCTATCATTATTGATGACGCAGGTATTGAAGTCATCGGCGAGGATATTTATCCACCTATAATCCCAACAAAAGACGCATCAGACGAAGATTTTGCGAGTGCGCTAGTCGCTTGGATTGATGAAGACCCCTTTACTCCCATGTATCAACGAGAAGCTGTTGCGGACTCCGTGAGTAGTTGGCATGACCGTTTAGAAGCATTCTTTTGGCCAAAACCAAGAAATGGACTAATGCAGGTTTCTCATTCAGCAGATGGACTTATGTATCGTTCTACATTACTAGCGAAAGGTATAGATGTTGGTCTTGACTGGAATGATGAAGACAAAGAACTTGCAGTAAAAACAGCTGAAGAAATATTTTTACAATCGGGCGTGCCACAAAAAGAAGCGACATGGGAAAATATTCATGCAGTAATGAAAGCGGCTATTAGCAAGGACACGAATTCAACTGCAAAAATGAACAGTGGTTGGTCATTAATTGCATCTTTTGCTACCCATTGGCTGAATTCGGAAGAGGGTAGAACACCAATGGTGTGTTGGAATAGTAGAGTTTCAACGTCAATCCTTTCTAGATTAGATTTTCTTATGGTCGAAGCAGGTTATACCGAATTAGATAATCGCTTTGAACATCTTGGTACGATACCAGGATGGGGTGGAACAAGGCCAAGAGAAATGACGATAAAGTGGCCTGAAGGCTACAGAAGCTGGCAAACTCAAGTGGCAGCTAGTGAGTTTGTAGACAAGATGGTCAATTGCTTAAATACCGAAACAAAAAGCGATGGTTCTCTAAAGTATCAACAGATGCCTATCCCAACAGGTGGCAGAGCACCTTGGACAATGCTAGGCGTTCAATTGATATTATTTTCAGATGGTTATTAGAGCTTGATAATTAATGAAATTAAATTTTACCTATATTAGATATAAGAAAAACATTTTAAGAACTGTTTTAAAGTGAAAGAGATAAAATGTATAATGTCGCCCAATAAAACTGTCGTTAATATTTATTAAACGTATTTTCAAATTTAGCTTATTAAAGAGGATCTCTAACGTGTTACAAACCTATAGAAATCATGTTAACGAAAGAGCAGAGCAAGGAATTGTTCCACAACCTATTTCACCAGAACAGATGACTGACTTGGTAGAATTATTAAAAAATCCGCCAAAGGGCGAAGAGGCGTTTTTACTAGATTTGGTGACTAACCGAGTTCCTGCTGGTGTTGATCAGGCCGCTTACATTAAAGCCGGATTCTTATCTGCTGTAGCCAAAGGTGAAGCGACAAGCCCTATTATAGATAAACAACTAGCTGTTACATTACTTGGAACCATGCTTGGTGGATACAACATAGAGACATTAGTTGTGTTGTTAGATAATCAAGAGCTCGCTGAATTAGCTGGAACTCAACTCAAAAAGACACTTTTAATGTTTGATGCTTTTCATGATGTTGCAGATAAATCGAAATCTGGCAATCTTATCGCTACATCAGTCATTCAAAGCTGGGCAGATGCTGAATGGTTTACCAATAGAGATGCGCTAGAAGAGAAAATTACTTTGACAGTGTTTATGGTTCCCGGTGAAACTAATACCGATGATTTATCACCAGCACAAGATGCATGGTCTAGACCTGATATCCCCTTACACGCATTAGCGATGTTAAAAAATCCAAGAGAGGGTTTAGAGGGTAATCCATTAGAAGTAATCGAAGAACTAAAAGCAAAAGGCCACCCTGTCGCTTACGTTGGTGATGTTGTTGGTACAGGATCTTCAAGAAAATCAGCTACTAACTCAGTTTTATGGTTCATGGGCGACGATATTCCCAACATTCCTAATAAACGTGATGGTGGATTTTGTTTAGGCAGTAAAATTGCGCCAATCTTTTTTAATACAATGGAAGATGCTGGAGCGTTACCTATAGAAGTTGATGTTTCTAAATTAGAAATGGGTGATGTGATTGATATCTATCCTTATCAAGGAAAAATAGAAAAAGAGGGTGTAGTTTTAGCCGAATTTTCACTAAAGACTCAAGTTTTGTTAGATGAAGTACAAGCGGGCGGTAGAATTCCGTTAATTATCGGTAGAGGATTAACAGCTAGAGCAAGAGAGTTTCTTGGTTTATCTGCAAGTAAACAGTTCAGATTACCTGCTGAAGTCATTGCTTCTGATAAGGGTTTCACACTAGCTCAAAAAATGGTTGGTAAGGCTTGTGGACTAGAAGGTGTTAGAGCGCATCAATATTGCGAACCTAAAATGACGACGGTTGGCTCTCAAGATACTACTGGCCCAATGACCAGAGATGAATTGAAAGATTTAGCTTGTTTAGGTTTTTCCGCTGATTTGACCATGCAGTCTTTCTGTCATACAGCTGCCTATCCGAAACCGATTGATATTGATACTCAGCACACATTACCAGATTTCATAATGAATCGGGGCGGTGTATCGCTTCGACCAGGTGACGGAATTATTCATAGCTGGTTAAATAGAATGTTATTACCTGATACTGTTGGTACTGGTGGCGATTCTCATACTCGTTTTCCGATTGGAATATCTTTCCCAGCAGGCTCTGGTTTAGTCGCATTTGCAGCAGCGACAGGCGTAATGCCATTGGATATGCCTGAATCAGTATTAGTCCGTTTTTCTGGCGAAATGCAACCAGGCGTAACATTACGAGATTTGGTTAATGCTATACCATATGCGGCCATTCAAAGAGGATTATTAACCGTAGAAAAAGAAGGTAAGAAAAATATCTTCTCCGGAAGAGTTTTAGAAATTGAAGGTTTACCCAATCTAAAAGTTGAGCAAGCATTTGAACTTTCTGATGCGTCAGCAGAACGAAGTTCAGCGGGTTGCTCCATTAAACTCGATAAAGCACCAATTGTAGAGTATTTGAACTCTAATATTGTCATGCTTAAATGGATGATTAAAGAAGGTTATGGTGACGCAAGAACGATTAGCCGTCGTATTGAAAAAATGCAAGAATGGTTAAAAGAGCCTATCCTTATGTCTGCAGATTCGGATGCAGAATACGCAGAAATTATAGAAATTAATCTGAACGAAATTCAAGAACCCATTGTAGCCTGTCCAAATGATCCAGATGACGTTAAGCTTTTATCAGATGTACAAGGCGTTAAAATTGACGAGGTATTTATAGGTAGTTGTATGACCAATATCGGTCATTATAGAGCGGCGGGTAAACTCTTAGAAAAGGTTGATGCCATACCGACCAGACTATGGATTGCTCCACCAACAAAAATGGATGAACATCAGTTGATGCAAGAAGGTTATTATAATATTTTTGCAACCGCTGGCGCACGAACTGAAATGCCAGGTTGCTCTTTGTGCATGGGAAATCAAGCACGAGTAGCAGCAAATTCGACAGTGGTATCAACCTCAACAAGAAACTTCCCTAATCGTTTAGGTAACGGTGCGAATGTTTATTTAGCATCAGCTGAACTTGCCGCTGTTGCCGCTATTGTTGGTAAATTACCGACGGTTGAGGAGTATATGACTTACGCTTCTCAGTTGGATACTATGAGTGATGAAATCTATCGTTATTTAAACTTTAATGAGATTGAAGACTTCAAAAAATCTGCAAATATGGTAACAATCCCGGTACAACAGAAAATAGTCGTAAACCATTAAATTCATTTGTTTAGATTCACTGTAACAAAAGCGTTTATCCTAGCGCTTTTGTCGAATTTACCTCTATCCATTTTTTTGAAAAATAAATTTAAGAATTTTATCAATGAATGAACTCCAATCAACTATTTCACAAGATGCTAAAGACCTAAGTGCTTGGCTAGAAAGAATTGAAAGTTTTCACCCTGAAGAAATAAAGTTAGGTTTGAGCCGAATTAAAGATATTGCACGCTTAATGGATCTGCTATCACCAAAGGCTAAAGTGATCACAGTTGCTGGTACCAATGGTAAAGGTTCATGCGTTGCGACTTTGGAATCTTTAGCCCTTCAATCAAACCTCAAAGTCGCTTGTTACACCTCACCTCATTTGATGGTTTTTAATGAAAGAATTAGAGTCAATGGTGCTAATATTTCAGACAGGCAACTAAACAATGCTTTTGATAAGATTGAAATTTGTAGAGGTGACACCGCTTTAACCTTTTTTGAGTTTACAACTTTAGCGGCGCTACAAATATTTTCAACTAAAAAGCTTGATTTGATTGTTCTAGAAGTTGGCCTAGGAGGGCGTTTAGATGCGGTTAACATCATCGAACCTGATGTCGCCATCATCACAACCATTGCAAAAGATCATACTGATTGGTTAGGTAATAGCTTAGAAGAAATAGCCGCAGAAAAGGCGGGTATTTATAGATTCGATTCACTTAATCTTGTGGGTGATGAAAAAACATTTAATTTATTAAAAGCATCGCTTACAGACTCGAATTTACAATATGAGTTAATAGAAAGTAATCAACTAAATTCCATAGTTTCGCTCGATGTTATACATGATTCTCAAATAAATATTTTTCAATTAAAACAGCAGAACATAGAATTGGCTTTAACTTCTTTTATAAACTTGTTTAAGGATAAATCGCAAAATATTGATTTAAAACAAATTTTTAATCGCGTAGCTATTGCTGCTCGTTTCCAAACAATCCAAAATAAACCTCAAGTCATTATTGATGTGGCACATAACCCCCAAGCAGCTCTAAATCTTTCAAATCAAATAGAGTCTTTGCAATGCAATGGTAATAGAATCGCAATTTGTGGTTTAATGTCGGATAAAGCGATAAGTGAATATATTCAGATACTCAGCGAAACTATCGATATTTGGATATTTGTCGATTTACCCTCACAAAGAGGCGCTTTGGCAAAGGATCTAATGGATTGCTTGATCGACGTGAGCGATATAGTTAATTCACAAGCAGAGGTTCTAGTCGAGGAAGCATCAGTGCATAAATGCTTTAATAGCATAAGTTTAGCTTGTGATTACGTTGATAAGCTAATTGCACCGTCAGATCAATTATACGTTATTGGTTCTTTTATTACTGTTTCAGAATTTCTCAAGTTAGAAAAAGAGTTTAACTAAGTACATTAACCCAATGATTTAGGTATGAACAATGGAAAATAGTTTAAAACAACGAATTGTCGGCGCCATTGTCTTGGTAGCGCTTGGTGTTATTTTTCTACCATCGATCCTTAAAGAAAAACAAAGTAACGGTGTTTTTGAAAGTAAGATACCACAAAAACCTAAAGTTATTGCTGATTACAAAATGGATACATTTAACATTGATGAATTGCTCGAAAAAGAAGAAATAGTCGCTAAAAAGATACAAAAACAAGCTAAGGAAAATAAAACTAAAGCGGATGAAACACCTGACGAAGAGATTATTAGTGAGAAATTGATTGAAAGCAGTGATGTTATAGAAAACAGCGATATAGCTGCTACAAACAATAGTCTAGAAAGAACGCACAAATCACAAAAGAAAAAATCATCAAGCGCTGCAGCATGGATAATTCAAGTTGCTAGTTTTTCTAAACACGAAAATGCGAGTAAGTTGGTCGAAAAACTTAAAGCAAACAAGCAAAAAGCTTATAAGAGCAGAGGATTGATTGGAAAAAATGTAGTCTATCGAGTCTTTGTTGGACCTTTTATTAAAGAGACTCAGGCTAAAGAAGCTATATTGAGCATTAATAAAATTTCCGGTACTCAATCAATGTTAAAGATTTTTAACCCTATCAAACACTAAATATATCCTTAAAAGATTTTTATAATGGTTTAAGGAAGTAGGTATTTATAGATGTGTCGTTAAAAAGTTTCCATCCAAGATCCTAATTTGCTAATATCTCACCTTATTTCAAAACATTTTATACCGAGATAACATATCTCAAATAAACAAAGTATCTATTCATATGATGGGTACAAAAAGTGGAGTTAGTTTAATGCAGTGGATTGATTGGGCAATTGTAATAGTGATTGGGCTTTCAGCCGCTATCAGTTTATTAAGAGGTTTTACCCGCGAAGCACTTGCTTTAGCTGGCTGGATACTTGCTTTCTTTATAGCCAAAGGATTCTATCGTGAATTTTCATCACTGTTAACGTCTTATATTGATACACCGAGTTTGCGTTATTCCGTAGCATGGGTTTCTTTATTTTTGATTACTTTAGTTATTATGGGTTTAATTAATTATGTGTTAAGCCAACTAATTGAAAAAACTGGATTAAGCGGTATGGACCGTATTATGGGAATGGTTTTTGGTGCCCTCAGAGGCGTACTTTTAGTTTCTGTTACTGTCATTCTTTTAAGAGAATTTACCTTAGTGAATGAAGATGATTGGTGGAAAAAATCTCAATTAGTTCCTCATGTAGAAATCCTAGGTAATTGGTTTTATGATAAAGTTGATAACGTTTTGCCCGAATTAACCAGTAAACTACCACTAAATAAAGACTAACTCTTTTTAAAGATTGAAATAAAGGTTCAAACTCTATGTGCGGCATTGTAGGTATCTATAGTTATTCTCCTGTAAATCAAAGAATATATGATGTATTAACTGTTTTACAACATCGTGGGCAGGACGCCGCAGGCATTGTTACTTTAAATAATGGAAAAATGTTTTTACGTAAAGCGAATGGACTGGTAAAAGATGTGTTTCATACAAGACATATGCAACGATTAGAAGGCAATATTGGTGTAGGTCATGTTCGTTATCCTACAGCAGGGTGTTCTAGTACAGCTGAGGCTCAACCTTTGTACGTGAACTCACCTTATGGAATAGTTTTAGCACATAATGGAAACCTAACTAATAAAAACGAGTTAAAAGAAATACTTTCAAAAAGTGATAAAAGGCATATCAATACGAGCTCAGATTCAGAAATATTGCTTAATATATTTGCAAGTGAATTACAAAAAGCCAGTACAAGTAACCTAAATGAAAAAGTTATTTTCACAGCTATGGAAAACGTATACAAACGATGCAAAGGTGCATACGCAGCTGTCGCGTTAATTGCAGGTTATGGCATGTTGGCATTTAGGGACCCATACGGTATTCGACCGGCTGTGCTTGGAAAGAAAGTAACTAATGAAGAAGTTGAGTATATGGTTGCTTCGGAAAGTGTCGCGTTAGATGCTTTGGGTTTCAAAAAAATGCGAGACTTAATGCCCGGTGAAGCGATTTACGTTGATAACAGTGGCATTCTTCATTCAAAGCGATGCGTAACTTTAGATAAAATGGCGCCATGTATATTTGAACACGTTTATTTAGCTCGCCCTGACTCATTTATGGACAATATTTCTGTTTACCGATCTCGATTACGAATGGGTGAGAAGTTAGCTGACAAAATTAATAAAGAATGGCCAGATAATGACATAGATGTTGTTATACCAATACCTGACACATCCGCAACTAGCGCAATGGAGTTAGCTCAAAAACTAAAAATTCGATTAAGACATGGGTTTGTTAAAAATAGATATATTGGACGTACCTTTATTATGCCCGGACAAGAAGTAAGAAAAAAATCAGTGAGACAAAAACTAAATGCAATAAAACTCGAATTTAAAGGCAAAAATGTTTTGTTAGTCGATGATTCAATCGTAAGAGGCACTACAAGTAGCCAAATAGTAGAAATGGCAAGAGATGCAGGTGCCAATAAAGTATATTTTGCTTCAGCAGCTCCCCCCGTTCGATATCCCAATGTTTATGGTATTGATATGCCGTCCGTTAATGAATTAATAGCCCATGGCAAAACCGAAGAAGAAATCGGAAAGTTAATTGGTGCTGATCGTATGATCTTTCAAGATTTAGATGATCTAATTGATACCTGTAAGGAAGGTAATCCAGAAATAACCAATTTTGATACCTCTGTTTTTGATGGTATCTATATTACTGGTGATATTGATGAAAAATATTTAAAAAATATAGATGACGAAAGAAATGACAATGCTAAAGGCAAAGAAAACAAAAATACAAAGCTGACAGCACTGTTAGATGATGAAGATGACGACTGCAGTATAGAACTTCATAATGTAGGGAAATCCTAATTTTGAGCTGGTTGGCAAAGACAATTTTCTTTCTTATAAGTTGGGAAATAGTCGGCAACCTTCCTAAAGAAAAAAAGTTTGTCATTATTATTGGACCCCACACATCAAACTGGGATTTTTTTATGTTTATCTTAGTTAAATTTGCCTGTAAATTAAGAGTTAGTTTTATTGGAAAACATACTATTTTTATTGGACCAGCCGGTTGGGTTTTAAGAAAGTTAGGTGGCATACCGGTTGAACGATCAAGTTCTCATAATGTTGTTGATACTATAGTAGATGAATTCCTTAAAAGAGAGTCAATGATTTTTGCACTTTCACCAGAAGGAACCCGCAGTTATCTTGATCATTGGAAAAGTGGTTTTTATCACATTGCGCGCAAAGCCAATGTACCCGTTGTTGCAGCTTTTTTAGACACTCAAACAAAAACAATTGGTTGGGGTCCATCATTTATTATGGGCGATGACAAACACAAAGACTTAAATAAAATACGTGAGTTTTTTGTCGATAAAAAAGGCTTTAAACAACATAGATATAGTCTAGTTAGATTTCTTGATTAATGTTTGCTCTCTATTCAAATTTTTATCTACAAAAAAGTTATCCACTTGTTTCTAGTCTAGTCCTAATCCTACTCCTTTTTACTCAAACAATTAAAGCCAATAAATTAGACTACCGTTATAAAAAAGCATTTGATATTCAAAAATTATCGCTTGAAGAAGGATTGTCTCAAAGCGTTATTAATCAAATTGTTCAAGATAATAATGGTTTCATATGGTTAGCTACAGAAGATGGGCTTAATCGTTTTGATGGATATGATTTCTTAGTTTATCAACATGACCATAAAAAACCTTTATCGCTACATGAAAACTGGGTCGTTTCATTAGCTATTAATCCTAACAAAGGCCTGTGGGTTGGAACTGTTGCAGGGTTGAGTTATATGGATTTTGCAAGTAAAAATTTCACCAACTACGGCGCCACTTATCCAAAATTAAGTGGTATCGTGCGGGATCTATTATATATAAAAGACAATGGTATTTGGGTTGCTAATAACAAGGGACTCTTTTTCCAATCTAAAGATAAAGCACGTCATGCTCCTTTTGAAAAAATAAAATTATTTGAGTCCAATGATTTTAATTACCAGGCTATTTCACTGGCTTTTAATGATGAAATTTTATATGCCGCAACTAATCATTGTATATTCCAAGTAAACAGAGAAAATAACATAAGTCTGAATCTATGCGACACGCTGCCACTATCTATTTTGCGAGGTAAAGAAATAACAAAGATTCTACTAGATAAAGATGAGTTATGGATAGCAACGACATCAGGACTTTTTCTCTTTGACGTACAAGCAAAAACGCTTAAAGCCTTTTATGAAGATAGTGAAAATGGCCAATCAATTTCCTCTAATTATGTGCAGGACTTAGTCGTCGACTCAAACAATTCGATTTGGGTATCAACAATAAATGGCGTTAGTATTTATAATAAGAAAACACATAAATTTATTTCACATAAGCAAGTTGGTTTTGGCAAAAAACAACTTTCGTCATCGGATATTATTTCTTCATTTATTGATATAGATGGATTAGTTTGGCTCGGTACCTATGGCAGAGGGGTCAATGTACTCAATCCAAATCAACAGCGATTTGACAATTTATTTACTCAGCAGGACGCAGTAGAATTAGGTTCGGTTAATACAGTTCATGGTGTTGAGAAAGACCAGTATGAAAATTTATGGTTAGCTTCTTATGGGGGCGGTTTGGTTCATTATAATTTGATGACAGGTGAAACCTATAAACCGGTTAATGAGCAAGGAATAACCTATGACGAATATGTGTTTAGTTTGAAAATTGATAAAACTAATACTTTATGGGTTGGAACTTATAGTGAAATTCTATTAATCGATTTAGAAACAAAAAATGCAATTCAAACCGAAATTTATATTGATGATGAAAAAATAAATAAACCACTCAATGTGTCTAAATTTTTTGAAGACCATTCAGGTAACTTATGGCTACTTTCAGAGCTGGGGCTCTATAAAAATATCGCTGATAATGAAAATATTGATTTCGACAAGAAAATACAAAAATTACAATTAGAAGACTGGACAGGTAAGTTACCTTTTAGTTACAAACAAAAAACCAGTTCGTTGAATAGTATGGTGGAAGATAAAAACGGGAATTTTTGGATCGGTGGGGATGCGGGATTACTATTTTATAATCGAACTACAGATGATTGGCAGCATTTTACTTATGATGCCTTATTACCGAATAGTATTTCAAGTAATAGCATACAAACTATTTACATAGACAATCAAGGCTTTGTTTGGGTAGGAACTGCCGATGGTTTAAATAGAGTAATAGAAATTAAATCTTTCAAACAAGATGTTTATCAGTTTGACCGAATTACTACTTATGAAGGATTACCAAGTAATACTATCTATGGTATTCAACAGGATAATAACTCAGGTATATGGTTAAGTACGAGCAAAGGCATTGTGAAATTTAATAAGAATGCTTTGAAGATGGATTTATTTAGAAATACAGATGGTTTATCTAGTGATGAATTTAATCTTGGAGGAACCTTTGTTGATGAAGATGACCGAGTGTATTTCTCTAGTATTAATGGCATCACTTCAATTACGGATCCAAACACAAGAAAGATAACTAAGAACTCTAACTTGAGATTTGTAAAAATAAAGATAGGATCAGATACATTAGATTCTTTTATATTGAACACTGAACATAGTATGCCAATTAAAAGCATAGAGTATGGTACAGCTATTGAAATTTGGCTGTCGGCTATGACCTATTCTAAGTTTGGTGTATCTAGGTATCGTTATCGAATAAAAGGACTTGATGATAAGTGGGTGAATTTAGGTGGGAACCGAAAACTGTTTATTGCCGGTCTAGCGACAGGTTCCTACAGGATCGAAATACAGTCGAGAGATCCTGGGGAACCATGGTCCTCCAATTCACTTTTTTTACCAGTAAAAATCAGTACAGATTTTTTTAAAAGTAAAATGTTTATTTTTATGGCTATACTTCTTTTATCTTTCATTTTTTTAATTGTTTTAATTATTATTGCTAATACATATCGAAAAAAACTAGCATCCGAAAAGAATAAATTGATGCTAGAAAAACTAAGAGTTAAGGAGTTGAAGGTAGATAATGATGGGCTAGTTTATGCGGTTTCAGAAAGAGATAGAAAGATCTCAAAATTAAGTAGTGAAATGGAAATCACCACCAATAAAGTTGACGTTGAACGCTATAGAGATATATCAACAGGTTTTTATAGATTTGATTTTGTTTTAGATCTACAAATTAAAGAATTACAGAATAAAGTCAGCGCGCTAAAAATAAAACAAGCAGGTAGCACTTCAGATAAACCGAAGACTATTAAAAATTATACTTTAGCGGCTGTTATTGAATTTATTGATTACGATAATATCGTAAAAAATTATGGATTTCTAGAAGCTAAAGATTTCATCTCACAAGTATCTATTGAGTTACGTAGAGAAACTAATGCCGACACACAGTTTTATACATTGTCCGATGGCACTTATATATTATTTAATGCCTCACATAGCAAGAAAAAGGTAATAGATGGACTTTTAAAATTATGTTCATCTTTTAATAATAGCAGTTATGAAATTGCTAACGGACGCTCCGTAACTTGTAAAACAAAAATAACTTATGTTGAATTAGATAATTTGCAGATAAATAACCAGCAAGAATTGATTAAAGTAAAAAGATTAATTCAAAAAGCACATGATAGAGCTGTACCCCAAAAACTAAATAAAAAACATTCAATATCAAAGGAACTAAAAATATTGAGAATTCTAAGTTGCGAAAGCTTAACCGATGACTTTGATTTTAATGTTTTAATTGAAGATGGAACATTACAGATTAACGTTTAACTGAATTAACTAAGAGAGTAGGGTAACTGTTTGTTGTGTTTCAGAGCAGACGAGCGCCCCTTTAAGTGATTCTTGAATTCTAATTAACCTTTCTCGCTTTACCACTCTCCGCCCTTTTTTTGTTTTCGCTTTGCACATAAACAGTGTCGGTGGTTGCCATACTTGCATGACCTAAGTCTTCTGATAAATCTTTAAGCGCTCGACCACGCTCAATTTCCATACTTGCACCAGTATGTCGTAACCAGTGAGTAGAAGCTTCTTTGAGTTTCATAGCTCTAGTTTCACTTTGAGTTTTTCGCATATTGATATAAGCACGATCAAATACATCTTGTACTAATCTCCGTAAGTGTCTTGAACTCATGCCACCTTGACCCCTTACTTTTTCTACTAAAACAGAATTTTCACCGCTAAAAGGGTAATTTGATAATTCTCTAGCTTGTCTATAACGTTTTAAAAAGGGCATAAAATCAAGTGGTACCGTTGTATCTCTTAATTTCCGACCTTTCCCAAAGACTTTCAGCCACCAATTTTCATCTTCATCCTGCCAAAAATTTCCCATGACTGGTGACCAGTTAGGTCGTTCAGACAGTTCAGATATACGTAAAAACAACGTTTTTAAACTTGCTATAACAAATAAGTTTCGCTCATAGACGGGATCATCATCAGCCATATCTATTGCTGTATCCAAAACAAACTGCCATTGAACTTCGGTTAATCTTTTGGCTTCTTTTACTTGAGAATCAACTATAAAATGCCGACAATCCTTTTTAGCAATTTGCGCTGGATTACCAAAACAAATCTCTTCACCCATTAAATACTTGTAAAATACAATAATCGCTGTAAAACTAGAATTTAAGGTTTGTTGAGAAGGTCGATATTTTTTTTTATCAATATTTTTATTGAGTTGGCTTTTCGGTGCTTGAAGTTTGTATGGTCGCCATAATTGGTTTGATTGATAATACCCGTTGTCGAAGGTGAATCTGTCTAGGTTTGAAGTACCAATCCAACTAACCGGTGGTTGCCAACAAAAATCAGCATAATCCAAAATATCGGATTTGCGATAATCATCAATTGGTTTTTCCTTAACAGTGAAAGACCAAAGTAAAAATCGCTCAATTTCATTTCTAAACCTAGTGTATGTATGTTCGGATTTATTTCTACCAATGTAGTTTAAAAATTTTTTGCCCCAATCCCAGTGAGTTGAACACCAACTTGGTTTATCTTTTAGGTAATGTTGAAGCTGCGGGTAATCATGTTGAATTAATTGCTTTAATTCAACATAGGATGGATATAAAGGAGTTGGTGACGTCACAGACATTGATTAAGTGTGTTTTAAAATGGATAGTGAGTAGTTTGCATCATTTATCAAGCTATGTCCAATACTAAACAGTATCGGATATAAGGAGTAAGCGACTGTCTGTCCCAATATGGTTTCTTAATAAATCCTAGTATTCCACGCGACTCGATTTTAACATCAACACCAAGTCCTTCTTAAGCGATTAAACTTTCTAGGAAAGCAACCGAATAACACCGTTAAAACCATCGACTTCTACCCATTGTCCGTCTTGAAGCCTAGTCACCACTCTGTCTACACCGACTACACAAGGTTTACCATATTCACGAGCAACTACAGCGCCATGCTGCAACACTCCGCCCACTTCGAGTATGATGGCTGCGGCATTGACAAATAAGGGGGTCCATCCTGGATCGGTGGTATAAGCGACTAAGATATCTCCTTCCTCGATGGTTTTTTCATGGGTTGTTCTTAGTACTTTTACCCTACCAATCACCACGCCTGGGGATACTGGCATACCGGAGATCTCATTCGGTTTTTCATTTTTGGGTGCTGGACGTAAAATCCTTCCGCGTGAATCAATGATTTGTGGAAATTCAGTTACTTGGGATTTTAGCTGCTTGAGAAATTGGGTGTGTTTCTCACGCAAAAGATTGAGATCCAATAATGGCTCTTGTTTTGCCTGTTCAATATCACTCAATGTCAGCTCAAATATTTGATCGGCACAATCGAGCCGACCTGCTTTTTGTAACTTTTCCCCCTCTATCAAAGCACGTTTTCTCATGGCATAATTAAAAAGAACAAGTTGATGTTTGGGTGTATCTCGAACACCTGCAAATAACTCTATAATACGATGCACACGGCTCAGTAGTCGTCTCCGAAACCAACCTAAACGCGTCATCAGTTGTTGGAAGACTTGTTTTCTCGCTTCAACTAGCCGTTGATGAGCGATCTCTGGATTAAATCTATTGTTATCTCCAGTCATGAAAGACATTTGTCTTAAAGCAAGCATGGGATCATCGCCATAACGAGGATTAGCCTGGTCCATTTCAAGCGGGCCGCGTGCACCATAGATCGCCATGTAATCATCCCATAATTTTAAAAATTTATCATGCATTTCACGATTTTTTATACGTGTACTTAATTGACTCAAATCTTCAAAATCTTTGGGATTTAATAGTTTGGCCAATTGATAAAGTGCAATGCCCATCTCTACCACTACATTCCCGGTAAAGCCGAAAAGGAGTTTTTCTGCTAAAACTGCGTTCTCTTTAGATTTTTTACCTACGATGGGTTTGATTAGCATTAAAGCGGTTAACGCCGCGCTCAGTCCTCCCATTGTTACCCCAAATCCCTGTTTCAGCATTTGAACTAAATAGGTAGAACGAAATTGTTCCAAGGACAAAGCGTAGTCTAATCCATTGTTAAACGTATTATTGTATGTCTCTGTGGATTTTTTGTAGAACCTAAAGGTACGCTCTGGAAATAAGACTGACTTAAAAAACATCCACATACAACTCCTGGTTATCCAAACAATCTGTAACATACCCCATAAGTTACTTAATTTAATCCATGCAGGTTTATCCTTAGCTCGGTAGCATTCATCGTCTACATTATCTAGAATTTCCGCCATCAAATTATCGTTAGCAGCACTAGCCTTTGACATTTTCTTAAAGCTAGTCAGCCATAGTAGATTAGACAGATTCATATATAGACGCCCACCTGAATAAAAAACCAAACCGTTTTTTGGAGACAAATCTATGGACAAATATTTATCCAAAAATGGGGTAAGTTGAGCGGTGCCAGAATCTGATTCCAAAGGTGACATGGGGGCATTTGTAGTCATTCCTTTTGATAATGCTGCATCAAGGTATAGTCGTCTTGGTTCACCTGGTTCAGTTTGCATTTCTTTTGTGAGAGGAATATAGGTAGTAATGGGTCGGGCTTGTAAAATATACAGTTGGCCATTCGCATAAGACCATTCAATATCCATAGGCTGATCATACAATGATTCAATTTGACAAGTACTAGCAGTGAGCTCCATAAGTTGATTTTCACTGAGACAAAATTCATCTGATCTATATTTTTTTTTGTCTTTCAATCCACCTTCTTCATCTAACCACATAGAACTTAGTTTGCTGCCTAATTTTTTATTCAAGATGTTTCGTTTTATTTTATCAATAATAAAACTATCTGGTGATACTGAACCAGAAACAACAGACTCGCCCTGCCCCCAATTGGCATCGATTACCGCCTCATCATAATCATTTGTCAATGGGTTTAGTGAGAATGCAACGCCAGATACTACGCTATCCAATTGCTGTTGAATGACCAAAGCGATACGAGGAGTGAAAAGGTCAAGTTGATTGGCTTGCTTGTAAATAAAAACTCGTTCATCGAGACAAGATGCAAAGCAGTGACGTATTGCTTCTTCCATGACTTCAATTCTGACACCCAGTCGGGTTTCATAACCACCTGCAAATGAAGCTGTCGCCATATCTTCTTCTGGAGATGATGAACGAACTGCAAACAAGGATTTTGGTCCCATGTCTTTAAGTTTTAGATACAGCTCAACGAGGCTGTGTTGTTGCTGTGAATCAAAAGAAAACGAATGACACTGCTCTTTTAATTGTTCGCAAAGCTTTGACCACGACTGTTGGTTGTCAATGGATAGCTCTAACCAAGTTGATGAAGCCTTTACTTGTTTAAACCAAGGTTCAAAAAAGTCTGTCGTCAATATATAACCAGGCGGTACCGGCAGTTTAGCATGTGCCATTTTTACCAGTGAAAAACCTTTGCCACCTGCCTTTTCAATGCCACAAGACTTTGTTCCAGGAAATGAAACTAAGTTGCTCATATTAACCTTCCATTTTATTAGTTAGTTGAATTGAAAAAATGCGCTTTCTGAATAATTCAACGTCATGCATGTAACATCGTCTTTTTTTGATCAAATGAAACATAGAATTCTACTCAGGTTTGGCTTTCGATGCGAGAGCTTTACGAAGAATGGCCTTCCCCTGATCCACACGTCCTGGACAGCATCTTCGGTCAGTGCATGATTGCTCGAGAGGTTACCAGCAAAATTAACCAACTGCGGATGAAAGATGGCGACCCAGCACTCAAAGGCTTTTTCATTGCCATTTTGCGCTTCTAAAAACAGTAGGTCTTGATGCATTTATCGTCCATTTTTACTTGTTGTTAAGAGGTAAAGACGATTGAAACTACTGCTAGCTTCACCAATTGTGAAATTAATTGTACAGCGCCAAAAATTGATAGCTCTAATGAGAAGCAGACAATCACGGATAAAGTGACGAAAGTCGACCAATCGGGCGTTTGACTCATTCAATTTGTATTATTTAAGGTCTGCTTACAGAAATTGAGACAAATTTAGCTGGTTCACGATAAGCACACCCTAAATAAACTACATGAATGACTGCTTTCAAGAAGAATAGAGAGACATCTAATCGAAGGCTGAAGGTCGGCAATGGGTCAAACAGGGACAGATGTGTTAATACTTTTTAAAAAATATATCACTACGACTCTTTGGTGCCAATTTCAGCCAGTCAGGCAATTTTATTTTTAGTCACTAAAAATTAGTGATAAAAATTAGTGATAGTCATCATATTGGCAATCTCCTACATAAACAAACTCCAATGACTTACAGATATTTTCAACTTTATGGATTCATTTTTCTACGAGGTTGTTTAATAATAGTAACTCCAATTAATATCAAGGATGATGTAATGGCGATTAAACGAAGTGAACTGATTGATCCGGAAAACGCTGGATATTATCACCTCATTAGTCGATGTGTTAGACGTGCTTTTCTATGTGGTCAAGATCCTGAAACCAATAGAAATTATGATTATCGTCGTCAATGGATTGAAGATCGTATTATTGAATTGGCTGAATACTTTGCCATTGAAGTTTTTAGTTATGCTGTGATGCACCGACTTTATTCGTCGCTGAATAAGGGCCTTCTCTTGTAGAAGGAGTTTGAAGTCCACTCGAGCGAAAAGTACGCTAACGAAATTTTATAGTTTATATTAGTGCATTAAGTCGATTTGTGGGCAAAAAACACCCTAAATAGGGCTCATCTCTTTAAAAAATAGCGTTTAGTAGTAGCTTGTAACCGATCGATTTGTAAGTTAACGTACCTTATCATGGGTGTTTCAAGTTCACTGGAATACGCACTAAAGCGGCAATATTGAATAAAATACTCGCTTATTTGGCATTATCTTGCTAAAATGGGAGGTTAAGTTTGGGGATGAATAAGTAGAGATAATAGATAAATAACTACTTATTAACTATAAAAAAAACAATAATTAATTAACCAGAGGTAAAAAATGAAAAAATCATTGTTAGTCTTTTTATTATCAGCGGTATTTGCTTTAACTGGCTGTGACAATTCAAAAGAATCATCTGAGGGAGTAGAAGAAACCCCAGCAGTTGAAGTGGAAAAAGAAGCACCTGCTGCTGATGCGACTCAAGAAGAAGCACCTGCTGCTGATGCGACTCAAGAAGAAGCACCTGCTGCTGATGCGACTCAAGAAGAAGCACCTGCTGCTGATGCGACTCAAGAAGAAGCGCCTGCTGCTGATGCGACTCAAGAAGAAGCGCCTGCTGCTGATGCGACTCAAGAAGAACCTGACGATAATAAATAAATTGGACTGTTCCTGAGAAAAACTGTCACCGGACTGGCACCAGTTAAAAAAATGCTGCCAATCCTGGCGGTAGGCTTTTGCATCTAAAGCGGCTTTACTAACCCCACCCACGGCCTAATGTTCAGCAGGTATTTCATTTATTACAACTCTAACTTGATCCGGTTTAACTTTAAAATTCTCGACAGCTACAGCGGTTACCCCCCTTAAAAAAAGCTTCTTTTTGCTTTTCAGTCCGCCCCTTTATAATGCTAGTTTGAATTAAAGGCATAGATATCTCACGTTTTTAAGAAAACCTCATACTAACAGTACCAAGATCTTGATACCGAACACATACGCTATCGCCCTTGTTGACAGTTACCGCTGCGGTAATTCCACCTGTCATGATAAAGGTACCAGCGGCAATTTTTTCGCCCCGCTCAGCAAGCATATTAGCAAGCATGGCAACACTGGCTGCCGGATGTCCTAGAACTGATGCTCCAGCGCCTGTAGCGACAACTTCTCCATTGATTTCCATTACGACGCCTAAAGTTTTAAGATCGACTTGATCAATACGTTTTAAATTACCACCGGTAACAAAGCGAGATGAAGAGGCATTATCAGCAACCACGCTTTTCAGATCAAAACGAAAATTCTCATAACGTGAATCTATCACTTCTACCGCAGGAACAACCGAACCAATAGCATCTAAAACGTGCGCTACTGTACAACCTGGACCACTTAGTTCTTTATTTGTAATCACTGCTATTTCAGCTTCTACTTTTGGATGTATTAATTTATCAATCTTAATAGTCGCCGCGTCTAACACATTAAAATAGTCTGCTAAGAACGCATAGATCGGTGTATCAACTCCCATTTGACTCATTTTGGCGTAAGATGTTAATCCCATTTTGAGTCCGACGATTCTAGTGCCTCTAGCCTCTTTACGCCGTCTAATTTCCCATTGAATATCATAAGCGTCTTCCCAATCCATATCGGGATAATCGTCAGTGATTTTTTTCACATCATAAGCTTTTAGCTCTGCATTTTCTAAATGTTCCGCTAATTCGTCAATTATTTTTTTATCTAATGTGCTCATTATTAACCTCCTGCTCTTTTTAGTTCTAATGCAACGTCTTCAATCATATCTTCTTGACCACCAACTGTTTTTCTACGTCCTAATTCAAGTAAAATATCACGTGATGGTACACCGTGTTTTTTTTCTGCTCGTTTAGCATGCAACAAAAAGGATGAGTATACACCTGCATAACCTAAAGTTAATGCATCTCTACTTACTCTTGGAAGATTACTACCCATAATTGGGGTCGCAATATCTTCTGCTGCATCCATCAACGCATTCAAATCAACATTTGTCTGAATCCCTTTCATGTCACAAACCGCAGCAAAAACTTCAAGTGGTGTATTTCCGGCACCGGCACCAAAACCTGCAACGGAACCATCAATACGATCTGCCCCAGCTTCAACAGCTGCGATTGAATTAGCGACTCCCATACCTAAGTTATGGTGACCGTGAAAACCTATTTCCAAATCAGGAAAAGTTTGTCGCATAAGGCCAATCTTTTGTTTTACATCTTCTGGCAGCATATGCCCTGAAGAATCAGTTACATATAAACAATTAGCACCATATCCAGCCATAAAGCGTGCTTGCTCTACTATTTTTTCTGCACTTAACATATGACTCATCATTAAAAAACCAACGGTATCAAACCCCCTTTCTACGGCATAACTAATGTGTTGCTCTGATACATCGGCTTCACTGCAATGAGTTGCAATACGAACGGTTTTCACGCCGACATCTTCTACCATTTTAAGATCTTCAACAGTTCCAATGCCTGGAATTAATAATACAGAAACTTCGGCTTGTTTAAGGTTTGGAATAACAGCTTGCAAATATTCTTTATCCGAGTGCAATGCAAAACCATAATTTACTGAATCACCAGCGAGTCCATCTCCATGAGTTATTTCAATCATTGGGACATTGGCGTTATCGAGTGCTTTTGATAGATCGAGCATATTTTTTAGAGTAAATTGATGTGCAATAGAATGCATTCCATCTCTTAACGACATGTCGTGAAGTTTAATTATTTTAGACATAATATATTGCTCCTAAGATTGTTCAAGCATTTGCTTAGCAAACATTTCTGCGGTTTTCGCGGCGGCGGCAGTCATAATATCTAAGTTTCCCGCATAATCTGGTAAATAATCACCTTTGCCTTTAACCTCTAAATAAATAGATACTCTATTTCCATCAAAGACAGGTCCTTCTTTAACACGGTACCCAGGAACATAAGCTTGTACAGATTTTTCCATTTCTTTTACTGATTTTCGTATAGCATCTTGATCAGGTTCACCTTTAGTTAAACAGTGAACGGTGTCTCTCATCATTAGTGGCGGCTCCGCAGGGTTTAGTATAATGATAGCTTTACCTTTTTTTACACCGCCTATTTTTTCAATGGCACTTGATGTCGTTACAGTGAATTCATCAATGTTTTTTCGAGTCCCAGGACCAGCTGATTTAGATGCGATAGTAGCTATGATTTCTCCGTATTCTGTTTCCTGAACACGACTTACAGCGTAAACCATTGGAATAGTTGCTTGACCACCACAAGTCACCATATTGACATTTTGTTCACCTGTATTGAGATGTTCTTCAAGATTAACTGGCGGTACACAAAATGGGCCAATTGCAGCGGGCGTTAAGTCTATTACCTTTACACCTAACTCTGTTAATTTCCGAGATGTCTCTGGATGTACATATGCAGAAGTTGCATCAAAGGCTATTTTAATACCATCACTTTCGATAAATGGCAATAACCCATCAACACCTTCATGAGTTGTTTTTAGCCCCTTCTCTTTTGCTCGAACCAAACCATCAGAAGCAGGATCAATTCCAACCATCCATACAGGTTCAATCACTTCACTTCTAAGTAATTTATAAAGTAAATCGGTACCAATGTTACCGGGTCCAATTAATGCGCAACGTATTTTCATTTTAATTTACCATTTTTAATGATTTTTCACGAAAAGCGGACACTAGTGCGACCTAACCCACCAATGCTCACACTCATATAGTCACCTGGTTTAACATCTTGCAATGGTACCAGTGAGCCAGAAAGAATGACTTCGCCAGCTTTCAAACTAACACCAAACTTTCCAAGAGTATTTGCTAGCCAAACAACACAACTAACAGGAGAGGTTCCAAGTGCCGCAGCCCCTGCGCCCGTAGAAATGACTTCACCATTTAATTCAACCACCATGCCACAAGTAGACAAATCGACACTACTAGGATCAACACCTTTATTACCCAATATAAAATATCCACATGAAGCATTATCAGCCACTGTGTCTTGAATTTTTATTTTCCAGTCTTTTACACGTGAGTCAACAATTTCAAAACAAGGAACAACAAAATCTGTTGCCCGAATTACATCACTAGCAGTAATCCCGGGACCTACAAGATCTTCTTTTAACACAAATGCAATCTCGCCTTCTGCTTTTGGTTGAATCATTTTATCAGTTAAAGATAAGACTTCGCTCTCATCAATGACCATAGCATCGGTTAAATAGCCAAAATCTGGTTGATGCACGCCAAGCATATTTTGTACTGTACGACTTGTAACACCAATTTTTTTACCTATTAATTTTTCGCCATCAATTTCAATTCGTTTTTGCAGTAAGATAGATGAAATAGTATAAGCATCTTCAATCGTTATTTCAGGCTCACGGTCAGTTAAAGGCTCAATCATTTTTTGATTTCTTAAAGCCTCATGCAATTCGGCTGCAAAACTTTCTAATTTATCTTGGTTTAACATTAGTATTCCTCAATTTTTTTCTTGTGACTGTTACAGCT
Organism: Polaribacter sp.; assembly: GCA_047633355.1. Lineage (GTDB taxonomy): Bacteria > Pseudomonadota > Gammaproteobacteria > Enterobacterales > Kangiellaceae. Next base: position 2,099 of record JBLIBL010000002.1, on the reverse strand, counting down.
TAATACAAATATTTTTTAATTCAGTATAAAAACTCAAGAGAGTGTACCCCACCTTCCCTTCCAATACCTGAATGTTTTGAACCACCAAATGAAGTTATTAAGTCTCGTAAAAACCAAGAATTAACCCAAACAATGCCCACATCAACAATGCCCGCTTCAACCTTGCCAGCAACTGGCTTAACTTGACTCTTAACTAGACACTTAACTTGACAGTAGCTTCTTCAATTATTTGCAATACTTTAGATAAACATTTGAATTTTTAATAGTTTCATATATTGGATTAAAATTAAATTGAATGCATAGTATTTTATCGCGCCCTAGCTTCTTGGCGAAAACTAAAACCTCTTTCAGTATCGGTTGTTTGGTTGCTATAGCTAAGCGTTCAAATAACAAGGTACGATCACTACCCGAGAGCGTTGACCAGTTTTGTAATAAAACTTGTAGTATACCGAGATTGACGTAATCAATATAAGGGCCAGTTTTGATCGCTTGTTCAATATAATATCGAGTCTCTAGGTTATATCCTTGTCGTTGATTATTCAACTTGGCTAAATCAACTCAGGGATCCGGCCAACGAGTTCTTAGTTAGGTGGCTTTCAGGTACCAAGCCTTAACTTCTTCAATTCGTTCCTCAGGCTCATAATTGTTGAGCACCCCCCAATGCAAAATACGCCCAAAAATATGATTGTAATGTGGGTGTGATTGATCGGCTTGATAGGCATTGGAAATCGCCTTTAGCGTATCATCATAATCGAGTTTACTGCTGTTCGCATTGTTATTAGCCTACTCATTCAAACTAAATTCCGCTTTGTAATACCAAGCATTAGCGTTGCCTCGATTAAACGAAGCATACAGACCGTAGCAACAAATCAAGAGAAGCAATACGAGGGAAATGTGAAATTTAGAATTTAATAACATATTGTTCATTTTAAAATGTTAAAAGACTTAAATGACTTTTTGTCAGCTAGATAGTTTAAATTAAGTAGCGCGAATTAAGCTAATTTTAAAAGACTAAAACCTAAAGAAGATTGCCGCACTTGGTTCGCAATGACAACATCTCGGTACTGGTCTTGTTCTTCAATTCGTGTAATTAGCTGACGACCTTTTCTTTAGGTTTTTTTTACTATTCTCTTCCGTATCTATCTTCAAACCTTACTATGTCGTCTTCACCTAAGTAGGAGCCGGATTGGACTTCTATTAATTCTAATTCTACTTTTCCAGGGTTTTCTAAGGCATGTATGGTTCCTATCGGGATATAGGTTGATTGGTTTTCGGTTAGTAATATGGTTTCATCGCCATTGGTTACTTTAGCTGTACCAGATACCACAATCCAATACTCTGCTCTATGATGATGCATTTGAACGGATAACTTTGCGCCGGGTTTTACCGTAATTCTTTTTACATGAAAACGCTCGCCATTATCCACGGAATCATATTTTCCCCATGGGCGATAGACTTCACGGTGAAAAGTGACTTCGGGTCTATTATCGGATTTTAGTTGATTAACAATGCTTTGAACTTCCTGGGCTTTGTATTTGTGCGCAACTAAGATGGTATCTTTGGTATTAACAATCACTAAATCATCAACGCCAACGGTAGCAATTAATTTATCATCACTCATGATCAAACAGTTGCGAGTATCAACGGTTTTAACATCCCCACAAATAGCATTATTATTTTTATCTTTATCAGATATTTCCCATAAAGCCTTAAACCCGCCAATATCATTCCAACCCGCATTAAGTGTCACAACCACCACATCTTGGTTGTTTTTATCAGCACAAAGAGGTTCCATCACTGCGTAATCTATCGAGTCACTAGGGCAATCCATAAAGGCTTGCTTGTCTAATCTAACAAAATCCATATCTTCATTTTGAACTTGCATGGCTTTTTTGCAAGCGCTGACAATGTCAGGATTAAACTGTTTTAACACCTCTAAATAGCGACTAGCTTTAAACATAAACATGCCACTGTTCCAATAGTATTTACCAGAATCGACATATTCAGTTGCCGTTACTAAGTCAGGTTTTTCAACAAAACAATCAACGAAAAAGGCATCCATCTTTTCACTTTCTACTTTCTCCTTGCTACTTCCTACT
>JBLIBL010000001.1:0-95874 GCA_047633355.1 Polaribacter sp. | reverse complement strand
CCAAGCTTTCCGATGGTCACAATTATGACTAGTGATTGGATCGTCACCAAATAGATAAGCGCGTCTAACACAACGAGAAATACAGTGATAAAAGCCTGGCGTTGAATCATCAACAAGATATTTACGGGGAATAGCCATTTTCAGTCCTTGAAAATCATTTTGATAAATGGAGTTTACATAATGAAAACGTTCAGTTAAACCCGTGAAAGATTTAAAAGGTTACGGCAAACGCTGATATAGATGTGAGATAATGGCTATAATCGGGGTGGCTGGTTTTGATGTTTGGTTTTGATGTTTTTTGATGTTCAACGATATAATTGGCTCAATAAATCAGATGGTCCACTTTTTAGGGGACGTTATAAATCGGTTTTAGTGGATGAAGATGATTATTTATTCCAGTTAGCCCGTTATATCCATCTAAATCCACTGGAAACGAAGCCTCCCATGGTGAAAGAACTTGAAGCGTTTGCAATGTTTGCTTGTCGTCATTACAGAGGGGCTAGCCAAAAACAATTAGCGACTGATTTCGAGCTACAGCACCCTGGAAGCGCTGCGTATTCGATAAATAAGGTCAAAACGGAAATTATTGCGGGGAAATGGAAAATGCAAATTTGATTGGCTTGAAAATCAATTAGACATTGTAAAACCTACTTGACTCGCGTATTTTTGTTAATTGGCCACTTTTTGGCCAATTTTGCTTTTCATGAGTTTTTTTAAGTGATTTGTGCAACTATATAAAAAGCAAAAAGGCCTGTAACCACGAGGGCTGCAGACCTTTTTTAATATGGTGGGCGCTAGTGGGCTCGAACCACTGACCCTCGCCTTGTAAGGGCGATGCTCTCCCAGCTGAGCTAAGCGCCCGCAATTTTGTATTTATCATCTCTGATAATTTTTGCGGCTTCTAAAAAGCGTTGACTCTCAAGAGGTGCGCATTCTAGTGATTATCTTTTAACTGGTCAACTATTAATTTCAATATTTTTTTATTGATTCATTTGTTAGAATAGAGTCTGTATTTATCTATTTTCCCTGAATCAATTAATAAGTGAAACTTTAATGTCTGTGATTACTCGATTTGCCCCTTCTCCTACAGGTTATCTCCATATTGGTGGCGCTAGAACGGCTCTATATTCTTGGCTTCATGCTAAAGCTAACAATGGAAAATTTATTTTAAGAATTGAAGATACCGATCTTGAACGCTCAACCCCAGAAGCGGTGCAAGCGATTATGGATGGTATGAGTTGGTTGAATTTGGATTGGGATGAAGGACCTATATTTCAAACGCACCGATTTGAGAGATATAAAGAAGTGATTGCTGAGCTTGTTGAACAAGATAAAGCTTATCCTTGTTTTTGTTCTAAGCAACGGATTGATGATCTTCGCGAAACTCAAATGCAAAATAAAGAAAAACCTCGTTATGATGGACTTTGTCGAGAGTTAAATGATTCGGAAATCGATTTAAACAAACCTCATGTGATTCGATTCAGAAATCCGCAAGATGGCGTTGTGACTTTTAAAGACGTTGTTAAAGGCGAGGTAACTATCGCTAATAAAGAATTAGATGATTTGATCATTGCTCGAACTGATGGCTCTCCAACCTATAACTTTACGGTTGTGATTGATGATATGGATATGAAGATATCTCAAGTAGTACGTGGAGATGATCATCTAAATAATACACCCAGACAAATCAATATATTTAAAGCTTTAGATGCTTCATTACCCGAGTTTGCGCATGTGCCAATGATTTTGGGTGATGACGGTAAAAAACTATCTAAGCGACATGGTGCTGTTGGCATTATGCAGTTTCGGGATGATGGTTATTTACCTCAAGCGGTGCTTAATTATTTAGTGCGTTTAGGTTGGTCTCATGGTGATCAAGAGATTTTTTCAATGAAAGAAATGACTGAGTTATTTGATATTAACAATATTAATAAAGCACCGTCCGCATTTAATACAGATAAACTTAAATGGCTGAATCAACAATATATAAAGACGATGCCAATTACAGATTTGTTACCACATTTACAATGGCATTTGGATCAGCAAGCAATTGATTTAAATAATGGCCCAGACGTTGCGGATTTAATTCCTGAGTTTTCAGAAAGATCACAGACTTTAGATGAACTAGCAAAGGCGCTCACGACTTATTATAAAGACTTTAAAGAGTTTGATGCAAAAGCGGCTAAAAAGCATTTAAGACCTGTCGCAAAAGAAGCGTTACAGAGAGTTAAAAATAAACTCAATGCATTAGATAATTGGCAAGCAGACGCTATTCAGACTTGTGTTAACGATACGGCAGAAGAGCTTGAAATTGGTATGGGAAAAGTCGGTATGCCGCTAAGAGTGGCTGTTACTGGAGGCGGTATGTCTCCCGCGATTGATTTAACTTTATGTTGGGTAGGTAGGGAGCGATGTATGGCAAGAATTGATATGGCGCTAGAATTTATAGTTAATCGAGAACAACAAGGATAAAAAAAATGACCAATCAAAAAACATCCATTACTCAACTCATTCAAGCGCTACCTAAAGCTGAATTACATTTACACATTGAAGGTAGTTTAGAGCCGGAATTAATGTTCGAACTTGCGAAACGAAATGAGTTAGATTTCCCTTACTCTAGTGTTGAGGAAATTAAACAAGCTTATAATTTTACGCAATTACAGGATTTTTTGGACATTTATTACGCGGGTATGAGCGTTCTTATAAACGAGCAGGATTTTTACGACTTGACCATGGCATATTTGAAAAAATGTAATGAGCAAAACATTGTCCATGTTGAAATTTTCTTTGATCCACAAGGGCATACTGAGCGAGGTATTTCCTATAAAACGGTGATAACCGGTATTAATCGAGCGCTTAAAGATGGTTTGGCTGATTTAGGAATTAGTTATAAAACCATTCTTTGTTTCCTTAGGCATTTAAGTGAAGATGATGCGATAAAAACGTTAAATGAAGCAAAGGAATTTATTGAACTGATAGATGGTGTGGGTTTAGATTCTTCTGAAGTAGGTAATCCGCCATCAAAATTTAAAAATGTATTTTCGATGGCTAAAAACTTAGGTTTGAAACTGGTTGCCCATGCCGGTGAAGAAGGGCCTCCTGAATATGTTGAAGAGGCACTTTCATTGCTGAAAATAGATAGATTGGATCATGGTAATCGAGCTATGGAGTCTGATTCGTTGATTCAACAGTTAAAAGAATCGCAAATGGCATTGACTGTTTGTCCTTTGTCTAACCTGAAACTATGTGTTGTAAACGACATGGTTGATCACCCTATAGAGTCAATGCTTGATGCTGGACTACTAATTACGGTAAACTCTGATGATCCCTCGTATTTTGGTGGGTATTTAAATGAAAATTATTATGCCATTCAAGAGAGCCTAAATTTATCAAGAGAAATTATAATTACTTTAGTCAAGAATGGATTTGTAGGTTCATTTTTAAGTGAAGATGAAAAAAGACAGCGGTTGGACGAAATAGATTCATTGGTTTGAGTTAGATATTTTAAAAAATTAAAGGAAGCAATTTGAAAGAAACAAATCAATCAGAAATGAAACATACTCCTATCAGTGAATACCCCTATTGGCGTAAACGTATCATGTGGTCAATATTAGCTGGCTATGCGGTTTTTTATTTTATTAGAAAGAATTTATCTGTCGCTAATCCTTATATACGCGAAGAATTTGGTATTGGCAAAGAAGAATTTGGTGCTGCACTTGGTTTTGCGTCTATTGCCTATGGTATTTCAAAGTTTACCAGTGGTTTTTTAGCCGATAATTTTAGTGCACGTTATATTATGAGCGCAGGCTTGTTATTGTCAGCGTTGATTAGTTTTATTCTTGGGTATACAAGTGAAAGTTTTAGTGAGTTTCTAGGACTATCTGTTACCAGTTTTTTTGCACTGTTTTGGATTATCAATAATATTTTTCAAGGAGCTGGTCAACCTCCATGTAGCCGTTTAATTACACAATGGTTTAGCACTAAAGAAATTGGCAAACAGTGGGGGATTTGGAATTCTTCTCATCATATTGGTGCTGCAATTATTCTTTCCGCTGGTGGTTATCTAATTACTTATTTTGATAGTTGGAGAGCTGTATTTTATGGGCCTGCAACTTTTGCATTAGTTTATGCGTTATTTTTATTTAATCGACTTCGAGATAAACCTGAAGACGTTGGGTTGCCAGATGTCGAAATTTATCAAGGTATCAAAGATGGTGAAGAAATTGATCTTGCTAAAGAAGGGTTTCAAGAAGAAAAGAAAGGTACGAGTAAAGAAATATTTTTTAAACATGTTTTAAGTAATAAGCTAATTTGGTTAGTCAGCTTGGTTAATTTATTTATTTATATTGTACGGATAGGTTTATTAGATTGGGCTCCTAGTTTTCTCAAAGAAAGCCGAGGGCTTTCAATTATTGAGTCAGCCAATACCACCGCTATTTTTGAAATTGCAGGGATTGCCGGTGCGCTTGCTGCGGGTTGGTTATCTGATACAGTTTTCAAAGGAAGAAGAGGGCGAGTTTCTGTTATTTTTATGGCATTGCTTGTGTTGTCTGTACTGGCGATATTATACGTCCCATCAAATAGTGCTTTTATTATGGCTGCTACATTATTTGCGGTTGGATTTTTTGTTCATGGGCCTATGTTGTTAGTCGCTGTTGCTGCTGCAGATTTTGCCACTAAAAAAGCGGCTGCGACAGCCGTTGGTTTAACGGGTTTGTTTGGATATATCGGAGCGTTTATCGCCAATTATGGAACAGGAATGATTTCTGAGCGATGGGGGTGGGATTATGTTATTTACTTCTACTTAGTTTCTGCATTTATAGGTATGGCACTTTTATTATTTACTTGGAACAGTCGCTCGCCTGTTTTAGATAAATTGCACGATTAATTGTTTTAATTAAGTTGCAGGATTAACTATTAAATCGAAATTAAAAAAAATAAAGAGATAAACCAATATGCTTGATTCATTTTTTAAATTAAAAGAACATGGGACTTCAATTAAAACAGAAGTAATCGCCGGTTTTACAACTTTTTTAACCATGGGATATATTATTTTTGTTAACCCTGATATTTTAGCGCAAGCGGGTATTGACCGAGATGCCGCTTTTGTTGCGACTTGTTTAGCTGCGGCGATTGGAACTTTATTAATGGGTTTAATTGCAAACTATCCGATTGCGCTTGCTCCTGGAATGGGGGTGAATGCATTCTTTACTTATACTGTTGTGTTAGGCCAAGGTTATACGTGGCAAGTTGCACTTGGCGCGGTATTTATTTCGGGAATACTATTTTTGATTTTAAGCGTACTGCCGATTCGAGAATGGATTATTAATGCGATCCCGAAATCACAAAAAATGGCAATTGCCGCTGGGATCGGTTTATTTTTAGCGATTATTGGATTACAAAATATGTCACTGATTGTTGACCATCCAGCAACCTTAGTGACTTTGGGTGATTTAGCTCAACCTACAGTTTTATTGTCGATATTTTGTTTTTTATTAATAGTGACTTTAGAAATTAGAAAAATTCCCGGAGCTATTATTATTAGTATAATAGTGACGACATTAATTGGTATGGCATTTGGGATTGCTGAGTTTAAGGGTATTGTATCTGCCCCACCAAGTTTAGCGCCAACATTTGCTCAATTAGACATAGCTGGAGCGTTTAACCTTGGCATGACGGGAATCATCATAGCATTTTTGTTTGTTCATATGTTTGATACTGCTGGTACTTTAGTGACCGTAGCAAACTCAGCAGGGTTGCTTGATAAAAAAGGTAACTTGCCACGATTAGGCAGAACTTTAATGGCAGATAGTACGTCAATGTTGGCTGGTTCAGTGGTAGGAACGTCTCCGGTGACAAGTTATATTGAAAGTACTGCAGGTGTGAATGCTGGAGGACGTACAGGGCTTACTGCAGTTGTTGTTGCTCTGTTATTTTTAGCGAGTTTATTTTTTGCGCCTCTAGTGAGCTCTATACCTAGTTACGCAACCTTTCCTGTTTTATTATTTGTAGCTACTTTGATGATGAAAAATATTACCTTAATCGATTGGGACGATATGACCGAATATGTTCCTGCTGTGATTACAATTATTATTATGCCTCTTTCTTTTTCAATTGCTGATGGTATTGGTTTTGGGCTGATTACCTACGCCTTTTTGAAACTTGTTTCCGGAAAATTAAATAAATCAAATGTTCCCGTGTTGGTCATTGCCGCAATCTTTATATTAAAGTATACCTTCTTGGGTACACATTAGTGAATAAAACATGTTGGGTTTCGCTACGCTCTACCCAAGCTACAAATACTGAAAATTGGAATAAGGACCAAAAATGAAAAAAGTTTCTATATTAGTTTCGCTGACAGCTGTTTTATTATTACAAAGCAATGTCAATGCTAAAAGCTTAAGTAAAGAATGCGTTAGTACGATAAATAACGCCAGCTATACCGGCATATATAAAGGTGTGGAAAATAATTTAAGTTTAGCTGATTTTAATCGAGATTATGCTTGTGCTGATAAATTTATTAAGAAGAAATACCCTAATCGTTTCTTCACTATCTTTGGCAGCTCAAGAATTAGCGAGAGGAATAAATCAGGTAATAAAGTGATCGATGAAGCGAATGATAAACTGTATCAACAAATTTATAATCTGGCATATAAATGGACAAAGCACCATGCCTCAAAGTACCCAGTATTAAGTGGTGCAGGTCCTGGCATTATGGAAGCGACAAGTCGAGGCGCAATGGACGCAGGTGGACCAAGTATTGGTTATACAACTTATTATGGACCTTCTCGAAAATCAAAGGACGGTAAAGCTGGTGGTGATGCGAGTAAAGCTTTTTGGATGTACCGAGCAGAAAACAAAGCCCCACAAAATATTTTTACGGATGGATTGATTTTCACTAGTGTTGCAGTAAGAGAAAGCTTCATGATTATGCATTCAGCGGCAATGGTATTTGCACCGGGTGGAACAGGAACAGAATGGGAAATATTTCAAACCATTGAGCAAATTAAAAGTGGTCAATTAACTCAAGTACCAATTTACATTGTTGGAGATAAAACAATTCATTGGAAGAGTATGTATAATCGATTAGAAGATATGATGTTACGTGGAACGATTAACAGAGAAGAAGTTGAGTCTTTAATTACTCACATTGATAACCCAGAAGATGTCTTTGATTTAATGACTAAAGATCTTAATTTATAAAAATAATTTACAGCAAGAAGCAAGATACTAAACACTACTAGATAGCATTTGTACATATTATTGCTTGCTTCTTTTTTCGCATATTAAATATCTAAATTAGGCAACTCTAAATTTTTACAGTTTTTTATTTCATCTTTGCTACAACCCACCAACTCATGAGGGAATACTAACCAGTCATCTGTTTCTTTAATATAATAATCAGGTTTAATATCCGTGACATTTTTCTTGGGTTTGTAATAAACCGTCGCAACTTTGATTACCTCTGGTGTATTACGGCGACATGTATGGCGTAATTCTCTTAATAATGCTTCGATTGACCGACCACTATCAAAAACATCATCAATAATTAGCAGGCTATCGTCGGCATTAATATTATTAATGATATATTCTAAACCATGAACGTTGACTTCCTTTTGCTGCTGCATACCAACATAACTACTGGTTCTAATTGCTATGTGGTCGGTTTTAACCCCGTAATAGTCCATCACTTCCTGTACCGCGATACCAATTGGGGTGCCACCACGCCATACAGCAACAATAAATTTGGGTTTAAAGCCACTTTCCAAAATTTTAATACCTAACTCAAAAGACATATCCAGTAGTGATTGAGCATCAATGTAGGTTTTTTCCATTTTTTATTCCACGCGTATCAATTTAAATTTAAGTATAGTTAGGTTCAAGGGATCTATTCTTCAACAACAAAGTTTATCAGTTTTGAGGTAAATTGAAAGGCTAGCCTGTATAATTATTAATTACGCTATAGAATCTAAATTTGTAGGAAAGCTTAATGCCAAGAGCAATTATTTTAGTTTTAGACAGTTTGGGAGTTGGTGCGACACCAGACGCTGAATTATTTGGTGATTGTGGTGCGGATACATTAGGGCACATCGCTGAATGGTGTGCGCAAGGAAACGAGTGTGCAGAACGTTCGCCTGGAGTAATTGAAATTCCTAATTTACTGAGTTTGGGATTAGGTAAAGTAAATCAGCTATGTACACATATTAGTCGAGAAGGCCTTCAGTCACAAATATCAGACAGAGCGTCTTACGCAGCATGTATGGAGGTTTCAACCGGTAAAGATACACCATCTGGTCACTGGGAAATTGCGGGTGTTCCTGTGCGATTTGATTGGGGGTATTTTTTAGACAAGGAAAACAGTTTCCCCCAGGGTTTGTTAGGCGAATTAAAAACTAAAGCGGGTATAAATGGCATTTTAGGTAATTGTCATAGTTCTGGAACAGAAATACTAGAAGCTTTGGGTCAAGAACATATCGATACCCAATTTCCTATTTGTTATACATCGGCTGATTCTGTATTTCAAATTGCGGCACATGAAAAATATTTTGGTTTAGATAAACTCTACGAAGTTTGCGAAATCGCTAGAGAATTATTAAATCTGCATAACATTGGAAGAGTTATTGCGCGGCCATTTGTTGGAGAAAAAGGAGGGTTTACTCGAACCGGAAACCGTAAGGATTACACCACACCTCCTCACAAAGAAACGTTACTCGATATGCTTGTTAAAGTTGGTCGAGAAGTTCACTCGGTCGGTAAAATTGCCGATATATTTGCCCATAGAGGGATTACCCATAAAACAAAAGCAAATGGTCATGATGCGTTATTTGATGCGACAATTGATTCTATGGAAAAGGCAAAAGACGGTAGTTTAATCTTTACAAATTTTGTTGAATTTGATCAGTCTTTCGGTCATAGACGAAACGTAGGAGGGTATGCTGCAGCTTTGGAACATTTTGATCAAAGGCTACCTGAAATTATGTCTAGAATGAATGAAGACGATCTTTTAGTTTTGACAGCTGATCATGGTTGCGATCCTACTTGGGAAGGAAATGATCACACTAGAGAGCATATTCCTTTTATCGCCTATAAACCTAATCAAATAAAAGATAATAATGCGGGAATAAGAGAAAGTTTTTGTGATATAGGGCAGTCGATTGCTTCTCATTTACAAATCGACCCGTTAGTAGAAGGGGTGAGTATTTTTTAATGCTTTTTCGTTTTATTTCTCTCCAAAAGTAGATTCCAATAGAGAAATTCATTCTCTTTGACGGGAGAGAGTTTGTAATTGAGATCATTTTTAAAGTATATCAATGATTCAATATGTCAGTCAAAAAGCATCTAATTCAATTGGAGGGTGCGGATATAATCTGATTAGTGTCGCTAGATCAAAGTTATATTTATGTTATCTAAAAGGAGACCGGTCTTATTAAATCACTTAAATAACTATAAGGTTGAATTTTAGTAAATGAAATGCAAATTCAATTCTGCCATTGTGCCAAATTATCCAAACCAATTAACTCATCATAATCTTTTCTTTCTTTAATGACGCAAAACTGGTCATCTTTGACTAATACTTCGGGAATTAATAGTCGTGTATTGTAAGTAGAAGACATGGCTGCACCATACGCACCAGCTGAACAAATGGCTAGTAAATCAGCTTCCTCTAGTTTTGACAGTTCACGATTGTTTGCAAAAGTATCACCGGTTTCACAAACTGGGCCAACGATATCATAGGTTTCTTTTTGACCAGTATCTTGTTTGACGGGAATAATATCGTGATAAGCGTCATACATACTCGGGCGTAATAAATCATTCATTGCGGAGTCAATAATTAAAAAAGTTCGTGCTTCACCTTTTTTTTTATACACCACTTCGGATATTAATAAACCAGCTTCAGCGACTAAAGATCGTCCTGGTTCTAATACAATTTTGCAATTTAAATCCGCAAATAATTCTTGGATAAATTGACAATAATCAATAACTGGAGCGTTGTCCATCTCACCTTTCTGGTAGTTAACACCTAAACCACCACCTAAATCAATGACCTTGATATTGTGACCATCGCTTCTTAAATTAATCACTAATTCATGAATCAGTGTAAAAGCATTTTTAAATGGCTTTAAAGAAGTTAGTTGAGAGCCTATATGAACGTCAACACCTTGAATTTCAATATTTGGTAAAGTCGAAGCATGTAGATAAATTTCTCTTGCACGACTAATTGGAATACCAAATTTGTTTTCTGACTTGCCCGTTGATATTTTTGCATGGGTTTCAGCATCCACATCCGGGTTAATTCTAAAAGCTATTTGAGCTGTTTTTCCCATATTAGATGCAACTTTGCTTAACCTTTCTAATTCGTTTTCAGATTCTAAATTAAACTGGAAAATATCTTGTTCCAATGCAAAGCGCATTTCTAATTTTGTTTTTGCAATGCCAGAGTAAACAATCTTATTAGCTGGTATGCCTGCTTTAAGAGCTCTACGCATTTCACCTTGCGATACGACATCTGCTCCAGCGCCTAAGTCCGCTAAAACTTTGATGACTGCTTGATTTGAGTTTGCTTTCACTGCAAAACAAACCAAACTATCAACTTGCTGTAACTGAGTAGTATAATTCTGGTATGCTGTTTCGATTGTTGATTGCGAGTAACAGTAAAAAGGCGTGTGTACCTCTTTAGCTATATCAGTAATCGCTTTATTTTCCATGTGGAGTTGAGAGTTAATGTAATTAAAAGCAAGCAAAATGGATTCTCCAATATTATTGATAACGGAATAATAAAATATTCCAATAGCGAAAATAATTATAATATATTATTATCGGCAGATCGCTGATTAAATTCAAATAATTAAAAATACTATTTAATAAACAGGACTTAAATTATGGAATGGTTAAAAATTCTGCCACCGTTAGTTGCCGTTTTTATTGTTGTTTGGAAAAAAGAGGTCATCCTAGCCTTATTGTTAGCTATTTTCACTTCAGAATGGCTTCTAATCGCGAGCCACGATTCTCTAGGCCCGGTGATTGGAAGTCTTAATACGCTTGAGCGGATAACTGCTGTTTTTGGAGATCCTGGTAATACTCGAATTCTAATATTTAGCTTAATGGTAGGCGCATTACTCGCTTATATGCGTGTTTCGGGTGGCGTAACTGCTTTAGTGAAAAAGTTAGTTTCAAAAGGTTTAGCTAAAAGTTCCCGCCAAGTATCATTAATGGCGAGCTTCACTGGAGTCGTGGTTTTCATTGAATCTAACTTAAGTGTTTTAACCGCTGGAATACTGTCTAGAGGACTCTTTGACAAATTTGGTTTGAGTCGAGCGAAATTGGCATATATTATTGATAGCACTTCAGCACCGGTTTGTATTCTCATTCTATTAAATGCTTGGGGTGCTTACGTTTTAGCTTTATTAGGAAATTATGAACTAGAAGCTAGCTCTGCAGAGATTCTTTGGGGAACTATACCATTTAATTTTTACGCTATTGTGACGTTAGCTATTGTTTTTTATACGGCTTATACGGGTAAATATTATGGACCATTAGCAACAAGCCCTAATAATGAAGAAATTGCGATTCGAGCTAAATCTGAATTAGTGGGCGTTAATATAGATCTAACTCAAGCGGTGAAAGAAAATAAATCAAATGATGTTGATGAAAATGAAAATGAAAATGAAAATGGTAAAGCACGTTATATGTTTTTACCTTTATTGACAATGGTTGGTGGAATGATTGGCTTTATGTTTTGGACTGGTGATGGTGTTATGTCTGCTGGAAGTGGTTCAAAGTCTGTTTTGTATGCAACTACCTTAGCTTGTATTGTCGCTTATGTCATGATGCTCACCAGTGGACATTTCAAACATGTAAAATTAGTTAAAATTGGTTTTGATGGGATGTCTGAATTACTGCCTTTAGTTGCAATTGTCTTGCTGTCTTTGGCACTAGGTGCAAGTTTAAAAGAGCTTGGTACAGGAGTTTACATTTCACAAATTGTTGGTGATTTTTTACCACTTTATTTAGTGGCTCCTATTATTTTTCTTGTTGGTGGTGTCATTTCTTTTACAACAGGCACTTCATGGGGAACCTTTGCGATTTTGATCCCGATTGGTATTCCAATTATTGAAACTATGGGCTTACCTGCATCATTCATATTGGCTGCAATTTTAGGTGGTGGTATTTTTGGAGATCACTGTTCTCCAATTTCAGACACTACTGCTGTTTCAGCTATAGCATCGGGTTGTGATTTACTGGAGCATGTCAGAACTCAACTACCTTATGCTGCAACTGGTGGAGCGATTACTTTTTTGGCATATTTAGTGACCGGTTTGGTTATTCTTTAAATTGGAAATTCTCTTTAAGTTGACCCTTCAAGAAATGAATATTAAACGTATAAAAAATTTAACTGCAACTATTTGCCTAATTTTTTGTGCTTATTTCTTACCTTTTTTTGCATCAGTTTCTGCGTTTAGTCCCGGATTTAAAACAATAACTAGCACAGTTCCTTTTTTAGCTAATACTGATATTAAGAAAATTGATCAGTTAGTCTCAACAACCATAGAGAGTTTTAGTGTTCCCGGTGTTTCTATTGGTATTATCAAAGATGAAAAAACACTTCATTTAAAGGGGTACGGACAGTTAAATATAGAAACTAAAACACGAATCAATGAAGAGTCTATATTTAAAGTTGCATCAAATAGTAAGGCATTTACTAGCGCAGCATTAGCCTTATTTGTTGAGGTAGGTAAGTTGAAATGGTCGGACAAAGTGATTCAATATTTACCTGAATTTAAAATGGAAGATTTGTGGGTGACTAAAGAATTTAATATTAGAGACTTGTTAACCCATCGCATTGGTTTGCGTGTAGGAGCCGGATATTTGATGTTGTGGCCTGAGCCGACTCTATTCTCTAGAGATGATGTGATTAATAATTTACGCTATTTTCAATCTGTAGGGAGTTTTAGAGATGAGTATGCATATGATAATTTATTATATATTGTTGCTGGGCAAGTGATAGCTGAAATTTCTGGAATGTCATGGGAAATGTTTGTTGAAGAAAATATTTTTAAAAAACTTGGAATGAAGAAATGTTTTGCAGGTGGTGTGAATACGAAAAATCACACTAACTTAGCGGCACCCCATGGTATTGTTGAAGATTCATTGATTTTACTACAAAAAAACTTAATGAATAATAAAACCGCTTTGATGGCTGCGGCAGGTGGTATCAAGTGTAGTGCGAAAGATCTGCTAACTTGGGTAGAGATGTTACTCAATCTAGGTAAGAGTAACTCGAGTAAAAAGTTATTAAGCGAAAAGCAAGTAAAAGAACTTTGGAAACCAGTGACCAGTTTACCTATCTCTAGTAATATGAGGTCGTATGATAAAACCGACTATCGCTCTTATGCTTTAGGTTGGAGAGTTTCAAGTTACCAAGGTGAACATCGAGTATCACATACTGGGACTTTAGGTGGTTTTATGTCGCAAATCATTATGTTTCCTACTCGAAAGTTGGGGATAGTGATTTTGACTAATCAACAATCAACAATCAACAATCAACAATCAACAATCAGCATCGGCTCGAAATGCATTAGCTAGAAATTTAATGAATATTATTTTAAATCAATTGCCAGATAGAAGGCAAAAGTTAGATAAGGACTGGCTTAAGTATTACATTGATGTAAATAACAAAAGCTATACAAAAAGTTTCGTCACTAGTAATGTAAACAAACATTCAGAGTCGAGAATATCAAACAATAAAAAACTTTATTTAGGGGGTTATGAGGATTCATGGTTTGAAAAAATAACTCTTAGTGAAGAAAATGATTTAATCATGTTTAAATCAGAAATGTCTCCCCGCATGATTGGCAAGGTATACTTTCATGGTGAGCATATCAATGGCGGCACAACGCCTTGGATAAAGTGGAATGATAGAAGCTTTGAAGCAGACGTTTGGTTATTTAATTCTCACAATGAATTAGGTGAGCCAATAATAACAATGAAAGCGATTTCATCAAAAACAGATTTTAGTTTTGATTTTCAGGATCTGAACTTTAAAAAAATAAATAGAATATTATCAATATGATTCAAGAATTAATTGTTAAACGTAATACATATGCTGAGATTGATTTAGAGGCAATTAAATCAAATTACCAGTTCGCCAAAGAATGCGCACCGGATTCCAAAAGCATAGCTGTGATAAAAGCAAATGCTTATGGACATGGGTTAGTGGAAGTCGCGAAAGCTCTTGAAGAATTTGTGCCCGCCTTTGCCGTCGCGATTATGTCTGAAGCTATAGAGCTCCGTGAAGCGGGTATTTCTAAACCTATTTTGATTTTACAAGGTCCTCAAACAGAAGATGAACTTCGCTTAGCCGGACGGAATGATTTTTGGTTGTGTATTTACTCGGTGCATCAAGTTGAGTTAGTCCGAAAAACGAGTATATCAAACCCTGTAACTCTGTGGTTTAAGCTTGACACCGGTATGCATCGTTTAGGAATGTCTATTGATATGCTAAAAGAATCTTTGGAACATTTAAATGGGTGTCCTTGGATTAATGAAACACGGGTTCTTTATACTCATTTTTCATGTTCAAATGAAATTTCGAGTGAAGAGTCTAATTTGCAAGGAGAAAAATTTTATTACCAAACTAAAAATTTACAAATTGAAGAAGGTACAAATATTGAATTTAGTTTGGCTAACTCTTCTGCAATCGTTAATTTAAAGAGTACTCATGCTCAATGGAATCGACCTGGAATTATGCTTTATGGCATGAGTTTATTTGATTCAAAACATTCAAGCGATATCACCTTAATTACAGCTATGAGTTTTTATTCAACAGTGATTGGTATAAGGGATATTGCAGTCGGCGAATGCGTGGGCTATGGAAAAAAGTGGACAGCAAATAAGCCTTCAACCATTGCTACACTTTCTGTTGGTTATGCTGATGGCTATCCGAGACATGCGAAAAATGGAACCCCAATTTTAATTAATAATCAAAGAGCAAAATTAGTTGGTGCAGTATCTATGGATCTTATTTCCGTTGATATTACGGAATTAAACGATGTGAAAGTTGGCGACAGAGCTGAACTTTGGGGTAAATTGCTGGATGTAAGTGAAGTTGCTCATTGCTCTGATGCTATAACTTATGAATTATTAACTGGTGTGAGTCAAAGAGTACCAAGAGTTTATTAAATATGAATATTTTATCTGAAAAAAACACTAACAAGAAAAATTTACTAACGGTTGTATTGACAAGTTTTATGGCGTTATTTGTTTTTTCTAGTATAGCCATAGAAAAAAATAAAAATATTCCTGTTAATAAACTAATTATTAATAAATCTGTTATAGATAAACCAATTCTAGCTTATATGAGTACAGTGCAACCTGTTTGGGCAAAAAATGGAATGGTGTCTAGCGTTTCAAGCTTAGCGACAGATATTGGTGTTGAAATTTTAAAACAAGGTGGCAATGCCGTTGACGCTGCTGTCGCAGTTGGTTTCGCTCTTGCCGTGACTTATCCTAGAGCGGGTAATATTGGCGGTGGTGGCTTTATGGTGATTCACTTAGCTGAAACAAAAGATGAAACTGCTAGAGATGTTACTATTGATTATCGTGAAATGGCACCATCTAAAGCACATAAAAATCTATTTTTAGATAAAGATGAAAATGTTATCAAAAATATGTCACTTTTTCATGGCGCGTCGTCAGGTATTCCTGGTTCTGTTATGGGAATGGAACAAGCGTTAAAACAGTTTGGCACAATGTCACTTGAACAAGTGGTTAAGCCTGCCATCAATTTGGCAGAAAATGGTTTTAAAGTATCCTATGATTTTGCAAATTCTATTAGAGGAAAAAAATCGAGATTTAGCAAATGGCCAAGTAGCCAGAAAATATTTTTTAAAGAAAACGGTGATGCATATAAAGCTGCCGATATTTTTTATCAAAAAGACTTAGCTAAAACATTATCGCTCATCGCTAAGAAAGGAAGTGATGGTTTTTATAAAGGTGAAATTGCTAAAAAAATTGTTAGCTCTGTTAATAATGCTGGTGGTATTTTCACTCTTAAAGATTTTGCTAATTATAAAGCGATTATACGCGAGCCAATTAAAGGTGATTATAGAGGTTATGAAATTTTATCAATGCCACCTCCATCGTCTGGCGGTATTCACTTAGTGCAAATTCTGAATATTTTAGAGAATTCTGACTTAACCAATATGGGGCACAATAGCGCAAAAACGATCCATCAAATGGCCGAAGCGATGAAATATGCCTATGCCGACCGAAGTGAATATTTAGGTGACCCTGATTTTTATGAAGTGCCTGTTAAAGCATTGATCAGTAAATCCTATGCTGAAGAAATTTACTCTAAAATTATTCCCAATAAAGTAAGACCGAGTTCAGAAATAAAGCCCGGAAACTTATCGCCTTATGAAAGCGACCAGACGACACATTATTCAGTCATAGATCAATGGGGTAATGCTGTTTCTACCACAACAACTTTGAACTTTAGTTACGGCTCTGCAATGGTTGCTGATGGTACTGGCGTATTAATGAATAATGAGATGGATGATTTTTCTGCAAAGCAAGGAGTACCTAATGCTTATGGACTCTTGGGTGGTGAAGCTAATTCTGTGCAAGCGGGCAAACGTCCATTAAGTGCAATGACACCAACTATAGTATTAAAAAATGGCGAAGTGTATCTTGTGACAGGATCGCCTGGTGGTTCGAGGATTATTACAACGACGCTTCAAATCATTTTGAACGTGATCGATCATCAAATGAATATCGGAGAGGCAACATTTGCTAGTCGCATTCACCATCAATGGTTTCCAGAAGAAATTAGAATAGAGCGAGACTTGAATGTTGATACTATTCAACTTTTAAAATTATTAGGACATCATATTAAAATGAAAGCCGCAATGGGTAGCACCCAGTCTATTATGCGAACTAGAAACGGTTTTTTTGGTGCTTCGGACCCAAGAAGCCGCGATGGAAAGGCTGCAGGCTTTTAATTAATCAGAATTCTTTTAAACGAATTAATTTAGCTTTAATTAAACAGCTATTGAGTAGTACTGTTCATGAGTAGTGGCCTTAATTTTTTCCTGCTCAAGTGCAATTGATTTACTTAAATGTTTTATTTCACCAACTTTATTTAAAACTTCTCTAAATCCAGCTAAAACATATTCACCTTGCTCGGTGATACCGGTAATTAGTTTGCCTTTTCTTTTATAGATCACTAAATCCAACTCTTCTTCCATTAGGCGAAGTTGTCGACTAATACCTGGCTGTGATGTGTATAGAGCTTTTGCTGCATTCGATACGTTTAATTGATTATCTGCGATTGCAACGACGAATCTCATTTGTTGTAATTTCATAATTGTTACCTCGTTTTATAATTTGTTGTACGGTTTTTTTAAATAGATATTTACCACGATTATTTAATGTAAATTTTAAGCTGATTTTTTAATCGTTTGGTTATTTCTAGATTCAGCATTAGAATTTTCATGGATACTTAAAACGGCTCGTCCAGAAGGGTCGGCTGCCTCAGTAAAACTTTTGTCCCATTTCAATGCTTCTTTGGTACTGCAAGCAATTGATTTCCCTGAAGGAACTGTTTTTGCAGCACTTTCTGTTGTAAACTTAGTCGCAAATAATCGTCGATACAGTAATCCTTCTTTTGTATCAGGCGTGTTAATCGGGAACTCACGGCAAGCATTACCAAAATCGTGATCACTTATGCTTTGTTCAGCAAACTCTTTAATGGAATCTATCCAAGAGTAACCAACACCATCTGAAAACTGCTCTTTCTGTCGCCATAAAACTTCATCAGGTAGATAACCTTCAAATGAATCACGCAGAATGTGTTTTTCCATTTTTCCATTGCCACACATTTTATCTTTAGGTGCAATGCTCATAGCGGTTTGTAGAAATTCTCTATCCAGAAAGGGTACGCGAGTTTCAACACCCCAAGCAGCCATGGCTTTATTTGCACGTAAACAATCAAACTGATGTAATCGGTCTAATTTTCTAACTGTTTCTGCGTGGAATTCTTTATCATTTGGTGCTTTATGAAAATATAAATAGCCGCCAAAAATTTCATCCGCTCCTTCGCCTGAAAGAACCATTTTTATTCCCATGGATTTAATTTTTCTAGCCATTAAAAACATCGGAGTGGATGCGCGTATAGTGGTCACATCATATGTTTCCAGGTGATAAACCACATCAGCTAATGCATCTAAACCTTGTTGTATAGTGAAAAATATTTCATGGTGAATGGTGCCAATTTGGTCGGCAACTTTTTTAGCGGCTATTAAATCGGGCGAGTCTTTAAGCCCAACAGCAAAAGAGTGTAATTGAGGCCACCATGCAGGGCTTTGTTGGTCATCTTCAATTCTTTTAGCCGCATTTAATTGCGCGATAGCCGAAATTAAAGATGAGTCTAGTCCGCCAGATAATAAAACGCCATAAGGAACGTCGGACATCATGTGTTTTTTAACGGAAGAGATCAAAGCTTCACGTAATTCTTTTTTACTTGAAGAGTTATCTTTTACTTGGTCAAATGATCGCCAATCAGGTTGGAAGTAATTTTTTATTTCACCGGTTCTACTATCCAAATAATGACCCGGAGGAAATACTTGAACTTCGTTACAGCAGTCGACTATCGCTTTTAATTCTGAAGCGACATAAAGTTGTTTTTGTTGGTCGTAGCCATAATATAACGGAATAATACCCAATGGATCACGCGCAATAAGGTAACGATCTTCGGCTTGGTCAAATAAAATAAAGGCAAACATACCTTCTAATTGATTTAATCGTTTTTCAATTAATGACTGATGAACTTCAACATCACTTTTATGATCTTGCTCGTACATTGCTAAAATGACTTCACAATCCGATTGAGTTTGAAATTGGTAATCGAACTGTTCTGATTGTTTAAGCGTTTTATGGTTATAGATCTCTCCGTTAACTAGTAGTGCTTTATCGTTAGATGAATTGACTAACGGTTGCTCGCCAGTATCAATATCAACAATGGCTAAGCGCTCGTGAACTAAAACGGCACTATCGTTACTCCAAACACCAGACCAGTCGGGGCCTCTATGGCGTTGTTTTTGTGATTGCTCGATAGCTAAACTACGATAGTCTTTGCTTGCATCTTTAATATCAAGAATTCCGAATATTGAACACATGGCTGAATCTAATTCACTTTGTTTGCTAAATGTATGATGTAATCATTAACTAAAAGCCTACAAAAGTGAATAGTCTTTAATGAAAATAGTTAATGTCATGATAATACGTTAATATAATGCCTTATTATTTATTATTCGCTAAATAACTGTAAGGATTTGTATGAAAAACAACCGAATCGACAAAACGAGCAATAACATAGTATCTTCAAAATCACCCCTAATTGATGATTTAGATAAAGATATTATCAATGCTTTAGTCGTCGATGCTCGTACATCTTACGCAGAATTAGGCAAAAGGTTCAAAGTGAGTCCCGCCACAATACATGTCCGCGTTGAGAAAATGAAACAATCTGGGATCATAATAGGTCACAAAATGACGGTTGAACCAAAAAAACTTGGTTATGGTGTTTGCTGTTTTATCGGGATCACACTAAAAAGTGCAGGAGATTATCCTGAAGTGTTAGCGCAACTGGAAAAAATTGATGAAGTGGTGGAAGCTTATTATACAACGGGAGCTTATAGCGTATTTACAAAAATTTATTGTCGCTCTATAGAAGAGTTACATTGGTTATTAGTTGATAAAATTCAATCGATTGATAAAATACGAGCGACGGATACGATAATTTCTTTACAAAACCCTATCCATCGCGCGCTTAGTTTGTGAGTGATTAACTACGATTGATTCTTTTCTAAATCCAAAAGATCGCCAGGTGAACAATCGAGTGCTTGGCATATAGCAAGGAGTGTTGAAAATCGAATTGCCTTTGCTTTACCCCGTTTTAGGATAGATAAGTTAGCCATTGTTACGCCAACTTTTTGTGACAATTCAGTCAGCGACATCTTTCGTTGAACCAATAATAAGTCTAAATTTACTTTAATTTGAATCATCATTAAATTGTTAACTCTTGTTCGTTGCGCATGGCAGTCGCTTCCTTCATCATTCCTGACAATAGAATTAAAAGTAAACCTATTAGGATGCCAAATGGATTGAGCTCAAAGGAGCGATATAATTGAATACCGCTTGAATTAATGCTTATTTGCTCTATTACAGAACCCCAACCGAAGTATTGATAGAAGGGCGATAAGATATTCCAAGCGATAACCACCAACCCAATTTGTTTTACTCTATCAACATTCTGAGAGTTGAACGGCAAGCCTTTCATTAGGGAGATAACCAATGCTCGAACTTGAATAAGTGTGTACAGGCTAATCACCGCCGATAATAGTTGGTGAAATGCAAACATATACCAAGCGTAAGAGCTAGAGGTGTCAATATTAACTAAGGTATTCCCCCTAATTTCTGGATGTCTAAGCCCCTCAAAAACAATTCCAGGCAATTCATTCAGGTCAATCTTAAAACCCGCGAAAACAGCAATATCAATTCCCCATGTGGAACCAGAAGTTTGAGAAATTTCCATTACGATTATTACTGGTAACCATAAAATAAGGACCGTAAGAATAAACACTAAAATTACATCAAGTACTCGTTTTACAAATAGTGTAAGTCGACTATTTTGACTAGACATTGTTTGTAGATCGCTAGCCCATATTGTTTTGAAGTCAAAATATTTTAGTAGCCAGTAGATCAAAGCAGCATAAATTAACAATGCAGGTAGTAATATGATTCTCATATGATTTTCCTTAAAGTTTTACTTAACAATTGGAATCAGTATATTAATAAAAACATCGAATAGCAAGTTATAAGCATCGATAAACGATAATAAAACATCTATTAACGATGTTTTAATTGGTGGGTATAGACGCCGCTTATGAGTAAGTGGACACAGAATTAATTGGTTGCATGGCACATGCGAGACGAAAATTTATCGAGGCCAAACAGCGCAGCCTAAAAACAAAATGGGTCGTGCTGACATTGTCATCAAGAAAATAGCCAAACTCTATGGGATTGAGAAAAACATCAAGGGTTTACCTGTTAATGAGAAGTACAAAATTCGACAAGAAAAAATCATTGCCACTATTAAACGAATTAAAAAGGTTGTTGTTGGATAAATCCATTTTACAAGTCTTGCCAAAATCAGTCATCGGCAAAGTTGGTGAAAAACTAATGTTGAATATATACAAAGCTTTCAGATTCTTTAAGAATGATTTTATTATAATTTCTAATTTTTAACATAAAACTCAAGTGGAACATCATACACTTTCTCAAAAGCGATCACTCGTGTAATAATTTCTTCAGTAAATGCTTTTCCTTTATTGATTAACAGTAGGCCGTTTCCATTAGAGCAACCTCTACTTAAAATCATACCAGGGCGTAATTGACGACTGGTCAATTTTTTCTCAACTACAGCTTCGATTTCATCCTCATTATTTCTTGCAATATCCATGAATAGGTTAACCAACTCTTCGTCGTAGAGCTTTATCTTATTTTTATTTAGAAATTCTCGAGCCTGTTTAGGTGTATGTTTCACTCCATCATAATTACCGGCTTGCAATAAGAAGTAATCTTTTACGATACCGAGCACCTTACAGCCAATTGGAATCTCCTCCATGGCTAGTGCACCTGGTGCGCCACTTCCATCGAGATATTCATAATGATGTTCTATTATTCTTGCGGTATCACTAAAATTAGCTATATCATTCAAAACACTTGCACCTATTTCAGGATAAGTCATTAGCTTTTCTAAATCATCAACACTGAGTGACCCTAAAGGTGTCTCCAATAAACTTTCAGGCATGGATAGCTTTCCTAGTTCAAACAATAAACCTGCATAGTATATTTGTTTAATTAAATACTCATTTAGCTCGGCTTTCTCCGCGAGTGATTTAGCCATCTTGGGTAACTCTGGGTAGTTTCGTGTCAGCATATGTTCTTTAGTGCAGATAGCATGTGATAGGAGTTTAATAACTTCTTCATAGCTATTAGATAGTTCTTCATAAGCTTTATCTAACATACCCTCAGCCTGTTTTAACTCATTAACACGATCGGTCACTTTCTGTTCAAGCGTTTTATTCCAATTCCTTAGTTGTTTGTTTTGCTTATGAGTTAATAGCAACAATCGTTCTTTCTCTCTTTCTAAACGACTAATTTTCAAAAGTGAACTTACTTTCAATTTAATTTCGCCGTCTTCCCATGGTTTACTTATATAACCGCTTATCTTTCCTTCGTTGATTGCTCTAATTGTGGAGTCTTGATCTGAAAAACCAGTCAATAAAATACTAGGTATGTTTTTCCTTATTTCCTTTGCTAAGCTTAAAAATTCAGCTCCGTCCATGTGAGGCATACGCATATCGGAAATGATTAAGTCAATTTTTTTCTCTCTCAACACCTGCAGTCCCTCAGCACCACTTTCAGCTAAGAAAATCTCGTAGCCATCTTTTCTAAACAGACGTTTTAACGAAACTAATATGTTTCTTTCGTCATCGACACAAAGTAGGCTAACCTTCTTTTTATTCTCGTCAGATTCATTTTTTAAGATTTGTATATTCGAATTATTACTCATGGTTTCAGTTCTCCATCGCTCAATTAAATTTTACGAACAGTCGATTATTTTTCTCATTCTGCGCGTGTTTTAAATACGCCTAATTTATCTAGAACATCACTTTTTTATGTTTCATATAGAAAATTAAATCTTTCTGAGCTAAATCATATTCAATACCATTCTTAACCAACTGCTTCATTACTGTATCAAACGATTTTCGTCAATGCTCCCATCGCACAGACATGTCTTTCCTATCAGCGAAAAAATCCAACAATGTAGAACCACATTTACAATTCCTGAAAAGTTCTAATATCGTTTCACCATCATCACCTTCAGATGACTTTAAACCACTATTACCATTGATAAGCTTGGTATTTTCAGTAAATTCGTCAACACTTTCATAAACCTTTCCGCAAGTCTTACACTTTTTTGGGAAGGAGCTATGTTCTAGAGCTATATGATCGTCAAATAGAGATTGTTTACTCATATTTCATTAAGCCTTCTTTATAACTCTGTAGATAATTTAGGATATATCTTTAACTGCCGTTCTAAAGAGAGCATAAAATTCGAGAGTTATTCAGAATCATTTCGATGCAGCTCTTCGTCGTTTTTAACTACGGGCAAATGGATGGTAAAACAAGTGCCAACTCCAAGCTCACTTTCTACTTCGATTGTTCCGCCATGACTCTCAATGATTCCGAATGAAATAGACAACCCCAGACCAGTTCCTTGACCGACAGGCTTAGTCGTAAAAAACGGATTAAACAGCTGATTTACATGCTTCTCATTGATTCCAGAACCATTATCACTAATGGAGATCAAAATAACCTTATCGACACATTCTGTTTTCACCGTTATAACACCTTTTTCCTTGATAGCATGACCCGCATTTATAAACAGATTCATAAATATTTGGTTGAGCTGATTGGGATAACAGTAAGTATTTGGAAGCACACCATAGTCGGTAATTATTTCACAGTGATACTTCAGTTCGTTCCAAACTATGATTATCGATTCCTTAATACACTCATTAATTGTAGCAATTTCTTTTTTGTCTTCACCTGTGTGGGAAAAATTCTTCAAACTTTGAATGATTTTCTTAATCTTGTCCATGCCAAATAGACACTCTTTAATCAGCTCCTCAGTATCTTCCATAATGAAGCTGATATCGTTCTTATCTTTTAATTCATTAATTCGTTTTTGAATGTCAGACATAGACATTTGTAATTGAACATCATCTGCAAGCTCATTCATATTAGAGATATCTTTAGAAAAATCTCTAATATCTTTTATATATTCTTTGAGCGAATTTAAGTTACTGTTCACGTAGCCTAGAGGGTTATTAATTTCGTGGGCGATACCTGCCGCTAATTGTCCGATAGATGACATTTTTTCAGAGTGAACTAATTGTTTCTGAGCGGCGGTAAGTGCTTTGATTTGTTGTTGTATCTTAATCTTAGACTTATACGTAGAAATAATATGGCCAACGTTCATCGCCACATAAGCCAAGATTGACATATCGTTATACGAATAGCCATCTTCTTGAACATAGCTCTGTACAACAATTCCGCCGTCGATATAATTATTAAGAAATGGAAGAAATAACCATTGATTAGGTAAGGTGCCAATCATGGTGATTTTTTTTTCTGAGCGCAAAGCTTCTATTCCTTTCCTATCTAGCGCAGTTTTTTCTCCTCGATCAATAGCATAACCGGTTAAACTATGACGTAGTTCAGGGTTTTTATCTTCTCTTAAGAGATCTGGCCCAATATCATCATTTTGATCGACAATAAAAGGGATGTGGATAAGATTGTTTTCTTTAATAGCAATGTATAAATTATTGACATGGATGATTTCGGATAATAGTATGAAAATACGTTTGTAAATTAATTGAGGATCATCTTGTTTGTTTCCGAGTTGTGTTACTTCTGAAATAAAACTTTTAACAGCCAATTCCTTTTGAAGTTGCATATTTTCGCTCAAGCTCTCTTTTAGTCTAGCTTCCAGTGCTTCACGACTACAACTTTCCATAAGGGATTCCCTAACCAGTTACATAGTTAATAAATAGCTGTTACTTTATAAGCATAGAACAAAATAGAGAAAAGGCAATTATTCACAATATTCTATGTAACCCGCGGATAGTGCAATGGTGGAAGCCCGAATTATTTAATCAACAACCTACTTTATAGCAACGGTCATTTATTCGTCTTGAAGTTAAATATACGATTACGAATTATGAATAATTGGTCGAATATTTTCTAAATGTATTATCTCAGTTAACTAAATGAGGTGAGGGCATCAAATTTCATAGGTGATGGTTAACAAAAGTGGCTGTATGGTTTTTGCAATCACTCCGTTTTTACTCATTAAAACGATTTTTCAGCCTTGAATTTATCGATTTAACCCCCAGATTCACTTCAATCTATATAAAACTCAAATTTTACTCTAGGAGAATTTCAGGATGACTGAAGTCACTGACAAGCAAGACAGCGCAAAGGAAACTCACAGTTTTCAAACCGAAGTGAAGCAATTACTTAATTTAATGATTCACTCTTTGTATAGTAATAAAGAAATTTTCTTGCGAGAGCTCGTTTCTAATGCTGCAGATGCGGCGGATAAGTTAAGATTTGAAGCGCTTTCTCATGATGATTATTACGGCAGTGACAGCGATCTTAAAATCCGAATCACAATGGATAAAGATGCTGGCACGCTAACCATTAGTGATAATGGTATTGGCATGAATAAAGAAGAGGTCATGGAAAACTTAGGGACTATCGCAAGAAGTGGTACGTCTGAATTTATTAAGCAAATGTCTAAAGATGAAAAAGCTGATAGTAACCTAATAGGACAATTTGGGGTTGGTTTTTACTCTTCCTTTATTGTTGCGGATGAAGTTGAAGTCCGTACCTTACGTGCTGGAGAAAGCACAGAGAATGCAGTTAGCTGGATTTCTAAAGGTGACGGAGAGTTTAGCATTGAAACCATTGAGAAGGCCGATCGTGGTACAGAGATTATTCTTAAGTTAAAAGAAGATGAAAAAGAGTTTTTAGAACCTTACCGTATACGCTCTACTGTGAGTAAGTATTCCGATCACATCTCTTTACCGGTTGAAATGGAAAAAATGGACATGGGCGCAATGCCTGGTGAAGATGATGAAAAGAAAGAAGACGACGAAGTTGTTATTCCAGAATTTGAAGTGATTAACAAAGCAACGGCTTTGTGGACGCGCGCTAAGTCAGATGTCAAAGATGAAGAATACAAAGAGTTTTATAAACATATTTCCCATGATTTTAATGAGCCATTAACTTGGGCACATAATAAAGTGGAAGGTAAACAAGAATATACGAGCCTCTTATATTTACCAAAAAGCGCACCGATGGATCTTTGGAATAGAGACAAGCCTCGTGGGGTTAAGCTTTATGTTCAACGTGTTTTTATTATGGATGATGCGGAGCAATTTTTACCTGTTTACTTGAGAATGGTGCGTGGTGTATTAGACTCAAACGATTTACCTCTTAATGTTTCAAGAGAAATATTGCAAGATAAAGGAATGACTCAAACTTTAAGAAATGCCTGCGTTAAACGTGTTTTAAGCATGCTTGATAAGCTTGCTAAAAATGAAAAAGATGATTTCCAAAGTTTCTGGAATGAATTCGGTTCTGTTTTGAAAGAAGGGCTAGCAGAAGATTTTTCGAATAAAGATAAAGTAGCTGCACTGTTGAGATTCGCGTCTACTCAAAACGATGATGATGCTCAAAATGTTTCATTGAGTGATTATGTTTCTCGTATGAAACCTGAGCAAGATAAAATCTATTTCTTAGTAGCTGACAATTTTGCTACCGCTAAGAATAGCCCACATTTAGAAGTCTATAAAAAGAAAGGCGTTGAAGTTTTATTAATGACTGATCGTGTTGACGAATGGGCAATGGGTCACTTAACTGAGTTTGATGGTAAACAACTTCAAGCAATCACTCAAGGTGATTTAGATCTAGGTGGTTTAGAAACGGAAGAAGATAAAAAAGCAGTTGTAAAAGCCAATGAAGACAATTCTGATTTAATTACTAAAATTAAAGAAGTTTTAGGTGATAAAGTTGAAAATGTGAAAATATCCGGTCGATTAGCTGATTCTCCAGCTTGTGTCGTATCTGGACAAGGCGGCATGAGTCTACAAATGGCTAAAATGATGAAAGCTGCAGGTCAACCGGTTCCAGAAATGAAACCTATATTTGAAATCAATGCTGAGCACAAATTAGTCACTCAACTTTCTGAAGATTCTATTGGCGATGATTTTAATGATTGGGTAGAGTTATTATTTGATCAAGCGGTATTATCTGATAGCGGACAGCTTGATGATCCTTCCGCATTTACTCAAAGACTCAATCGATTGTTGATGAAGTAGTTGAGTAATACTTCATTTTTAAAAAAGGAGCTTTATGTCCATGGATGGACGGTATTCCGCGAAGAGGCACGGATGCCGGTGCGGTTATGTCCATGGATGGACGGTATTCCGCGAAGAGGCACGGATGCCGGTGCGGTTATGTCCATGGATGGACGGTATTCCGCGAAGAGGCACGGATGCCGGTGCGGTTATGTCCTTTTTTAAAGGTTAGAAACTTTATTTAAAGCTTCATTAATAGCATAATCATCAAAAGCCGGATCACTCGCTTTTATCTCGTAAGGTCCGCTCCAATCCTCTGGTGCTGGAATTTCTGTTGGGATAAGCGTTTTCCAACCAGAAAAACCAATATTCTCAGTTTCCCCGTCAAAATATTGTACCTCTATTGATTGTGCATCATAATCAACATCCACTACTTCAAAATGATTTTTGTTAACTTGAGAGTGGTACCAGTGACCTGTTTCAGCAGAAACTTGTCCAGACATCATAACCTTTCTCCTCGTTTTAATTGTTTTATTAATCTAGTAACTTCATTCTTGTACATTTTTTGTTAAAGATAAAGGATTATATAAGTATAAAAAAATAGCTGAATAGAATTTTATGGAATTAGTGATTTACTGGCATGACCATTGTTAATCTATTAAATACAATGAGTTACAGGTTATTTTAGTGGCTGGCTATACTTGCATGGGTTTGACTCATTGTGGGGATTGGAAAATGTGACATTTTTGTTATAAAACTATCATCAGAATCTGTGAGTTGACTATAAATCTCTTGATAAGTGAGAACATTTTTCACGTATTCACGTGTTTCTTTAAAAGGGATCTGTTCAATCCATAAAATAGGATCACTGACCGCATTGTCTAATAACCATTGCTCAACTCGATGACTTCCTGCGTTATAGGCTGCAGTCGCTAAAATGAGATGTCCGTTAAACGCTTTCAAAAGCTCGCCTAAGTGAGCGACACCTAGTTCTATATTAGTATCGGGTTCTAATAATTGTTTGGAATTTGAATAGGGGTGATGAGTTGTTTTTTTATTTTTACGATAGACATGCTTAGCGGTGTTATGAGTCAACTGCATTAAACCTTTTGCTCCCGCTGATGATATAGCATCAACCTTGAAGGCGCTTTCTTGACGTGTAATAGCGTATGCCCAACTCAAGGGTATTTGATGTTGTTCACTTTCCGATTCATATTTACTCAGTTTATAAAGTGGAAAACGTTTATCAATATCATCTATCCGCTGACTTTTAGCAAAAGCTAGAATAGATTGATGATCCCACCCCCAATCATGGGCTATCTGGGCTAATGTGACCAAATGAGATTTACTCGTTTTAGACTTTAGGTTATTCCATTCACTTCTTGCTAAATTGAGCCTTCCTAATTGAAAAAATTCATAAGCACGTTTAGCTTCGTCACTCTGAGCTAATTTTGCATACTGCTGTTTATCTATTTCATGTTGAATGTTATTTAATTGGGATGGTTGTTTGACTTCTTTGGAAGCTAAAAAACCGTAATAGCTACGCTGTTTGGCTAAATTTGCAAACAACCTAATAGCAGCATTTTTATGTCCTAAGCGTTTAACTGCAATTGCTCGCCAATAGCGCCATTTATCGGCATCTAAAGAATTTTTGTTTTTTAGACGCGCTAAATGCTCAATTAGATCCCAGTCTTGCTCATCAATAGCAACTGAAAGTAACCATTGGTTAACGGAAGGATCTGTATTGGCGTTGAGTGATTCTAGCCAGTTTTTAGCATATGATTCACCATCAATTGAAAGGCTCAGCGCGATGGCACGTTTTAATTTTAGTGATTGAGTTTTATCAAATTGAAGTTTATCACTATTTTTTTGCCAGTAAGTAATCGCTTTTGAAGGGTTTGACCACGCAAGTTTTATTAACGCACTGGCAAGTATCTGATGGCTGAGGTTATCGTTTAAACTTTTATTATTGAAGTATTTTAACGGACTAGACTCAAATAGAATTTGAGGGGCATTGTAGGTAGGGTTAAGTTTATTTATTTGTTTTGCTAAGTATCTAGCTAATCTAATTTGTTTGTTCTTTATAGCTAATATTATCCGCTGTTCAAGTTGATTTTGGTTTGGGTAAGAAAAGTACTTCCATTGTTTAATCATTCCATCGCAAGATTTTGGAAGTGAAGCGCCAACCAACCATAATGACTCAACTTGAGTCAGTAGATCATTGTTAAGTTCTTTTTGAGAAGGTGCTTTTTTATTAACCATTTGTATAAGTTTAAATTCTGCATTTTTGCAGTCTAATTTTTTACCATAACCTGGTTGGTAATAATTAATAAATTGATCCGCTTTGTTATTATCAGCAAGGTAATTTAGCCAGCGAGAACGTATCTTTCGACTAACAACGTCATTAGTGTTTTTGTTTATAAAATAAATTACATTATTTTGTAGTGCTATATTATCTGGTTTGGAGCTCCATTTAGAAATTAGATAGTCTCTTCTTAGGTAGCTTTTGAGAGGGTAGTTACCTAGCTCAGCAACTTTAGTCCTAAATATTTTCGAATTAGAGTGCTTTAGTGCTTTTTCAGCCTCTAAAAAATTAGCTTGTTGAATGGAAAAATTTTGGTGTTGGTTGTGAGATGAATAAGCCGCGCTGCTTAAAAATAGTAAATATATACAAAAAGTTAAACAAAGAAACCATCCAATTATGCGATACGCAAATACTTGTGTTAAGTGGGATAGGTTTTGTCTGTTTATTTGTCTAGTTAAAATAATCATTCCATGAGTTACTTACTGAGTTGATTGACTTTATTAATGATAGTCCATAGTGAAGATTAATAAAATATGAAGTATTAACAATAGAGATTTAGTGAGTAATTATATTTAATCAACAAGTATCAATGAGCGATCTTCTTTCATTAAAAAAGGGTGTAACCAATTTAGGCTACACCCGAGACCATGTTTATAATCCAAAGGGAAGAGTTACACACTCTAACTCTCTATCGACAGGCTGCTCAATTAGTTAATAGCTAAAACATCAGAATCTATCATCTTCGCGTCCTCATGTTGTATTTTAGTTATTTCATGACTTGTATTAGTTGATGTCTTGCTACTTTCGTCCAAATCAACAATGTCGTCATTTACATAAAAATTAATACTCACTCGACGCTCTAAAGCGAAGCTATCAGTATTAGTAATGTTGATTGAGGTTAGTGCCTCTCCATGTGCATTCTCTTGGATTCGATCAGAATTTACACCCATTAACTCAAATGCTTCTTTTACATTCGATGTTCTGTCCTGTGACAGACTCAAATTGTCTTCAGAGTTGCCAACGGGATCAGCATAACCATCAAGTTGAATATATAGCTCAGGGAATTCTGTCATAATGCTAGAAACATGATTCACCAGTGCTATATTATCTTCAGCTAACTCAGATGAATTGTTTTGAAACATTAAGTTTAAAGTTAATTCATCGGTTAGAAACTGTGTTTTTGCATCTAATAGCTGAGTCGTTTGCTCAATGCTCGCTTGTAAAGAATCTAGCTCTTGTATCAAACCTGAATTCAGCTGGTTTTGCTGATTGATCTTGCTCTCTAATCTTTCGACTTGATTTGCTTGGTGTACTTGCTCTCCCATTAATACGCCTGAAACACCGCCAATAATAAAACCAATTGGTCCACCAATAGCGGCACCAGTCAATGCGCCTGTGAAAAATCCTACGTTTTCTTCTGTGCTGGCTTCTTTTGCCTGTAAGTTAGAAGTCGTTAAACATAAAGCCAAAATCGTTGTTACTACAAAAGTTAATTTTTTCATTGTTAAATCCTCGATAGTTAAAAGTAAGTTGTTGTAAAATATTAAATCGTTGCTATTTTATTCAATCAATATTAAAAGCTCAGATACTTCGTTTGTTTTGAACTTGAATCTATTAAACAATAGAAAACGCTCGCTAAAAGGACTTGAAAAAGGTCTTCTCATGTTAGAATATGGCAGAAATGTGGCATTCACTCAGATCAGCAATAATTAATTATTAAACATGCTTAAATCGGTATTCCTTGAAACATAAAAAAATCAATTAAATTCCAATAAGATGGAAACCGGAGAGATAAATGGCTAAAAGAATTGCATTAGTTGAAGATGAAAAGGCAATTAGAGATAACTATGCTTCATCCTTGCGTAAACAAGGGTATGAGGTTTTATGTTATGAATCTAGAGATGAAGCGATGGATGCTTTTATGCTTAGATTACCTGATTTAGCTATATTGGATGTTGGATTGAATGATGAGCCAGAAGGCGGGTTTGAAATTTGCCGATATTTACGAGCGCAGTCATCGTCTTTACCGATTATCTTTTTAACCGCGCTTGATAATGAATTTGATACCATTTCTGGTTTACGTCTTGGTGCGGATGATTATTTAACAAAGGATATTAGTTTAACTCAAGTTATGGTTAGAATATCGGCTCTTTTTAGACGTATTAGTGCGATGGAAACTAGTCATGCAATGAAGGATGATTTCATTGAAGTGGATAAATTAAAGTTAGATCTCAATCGTTATACAGCTAGTTGGGACGAACAACCCATTGAAATTACGTTAACAGAGTTTTGGATTTTAAATGCGCTGACTAAAAGGCCCGGTCATGTTAAAACTAGAGAACAATTAATGGAAGCGGCTAAAGCCGTCGTTGATGATAGTACGGTAACCTCTCATATAAAACGGTTAAGGAAAAAAATTGTCGCTTTTGAACCGACATTTGATCAGATAGAAACCGTTTATGGAATGGGCTATCGATGGAAGCCTTTGTGATTCAATTAAATTTGTGGGAAATAATATTAAAATATATGTTAAGACTAGCATTAAGACTTAAATTAAAACTGACGTTAAGTAATGCAGGATGAGTCGATTGCTGGTGCTTGACAAAATCAATCCTAAAAACTGGTCACTAAATAAAAAATTCGCGTCATTGATTTTTATTATTATATTGATACCCTTTGCATCCATTAGCTTGTTAAAGGAAATTGAAAAAACCTTAGTGCAAAGTTTACAAGATAAACTTAGTTTGACTGCAAAAATTATTGGAAGCCAATTTGAAAATCATACGGATTGGTTTGAAAATAGTTTACTACCCGATACTAAAAAATCGCTTTCTAACTATTTCTATGTTTTTCCTTTGTCCTCGGGGTTCGCAATAGATGGACACGAAAATGAATGGCTGATCTATGAACAATATCGAGAAATATTTAACTCAAAACTAACGCAATCAAAATTTACTCAGCCAAAGTTGACGAATAATAAAACTTCGTTATCGGTACTGGCTGGTAGTATAGATGAACGCCTAGCCTTAAATCTTCGAGTGATTGATGATGAACTAATATTGCCGAGTGCAAATGCAAACGCATCTTTAAATAATCAGTTTGATTATCTGGAAATTGAGTTTAGAACAACGGTTAATGATTTTGAAAGAATTAAAGTTGAACCAAGATTGTCAGGAAAAACTGTTGTAAAAAAAATAATTAAGAAATCAAAAACTAATCCATTGGATAAAGTTGACTGGCGTTATAAAGTATTCACGAAGAATACAGTTAATGGGTTTTCCGTTGAAATGTTATTTCCATCGGGTGTTAAACCTAAAGAATTAACGGTTAGATATTATAATGTTGTCAGTGTAAAAAATAGCCAACAATTGATGGAAGTTGATTCCAACTTAACAACCTCTGTTGGATTGAAAGAAATAATTTCATCTAGCCAACATGATTTAAATCATGTCATTTGGCCGAATGAAAATTTTAGAAATTTTGTAAAAAATATCAAGCTATCAACCGCACAAAGATTATGGGTGTTAGATTCTTTTGGTCGTGTTCTCACTTCAAACGGTGATTTAGATACATCAAGAATGGCATTTAGTAGCAATCCACTTTTAAACTGGGTTTTGTCGATTCAATCGAATCAAGTTATTGATGAACGGAAATTTAGATTGCGACTCGATTCACCCGCTATTTATTCGGCATTAAAAGGAAAGGCGGTAAGCCTTATTGAATCTTCAAAAAAATCTGTTCAAGCTATCGCAGTCGCGACTTATCCTATAAAGATGGATGGTAAAGTTCTTGGTATTTTGTTATTGGAAGAAAACGTAGCAAAGGTTCAGGTATTACAAAAGAAAACACTGACAACCTTATTTTTAGTCAATCTTATTATTTTGGTTGGTGTTATGTGGTTAGTTTTTTGGTATGTCTCTCGCTTGGTCGCTAGAATAAAATCGCTAAAAAACGCTATTAATCAAACGGTTGATAATCACGGGAGAATAAAAGTGAGCGAAGAAAATGCGTCCTTGTTAACTTTACATAGTACAATCTCACAAAGCGCTGTCACACAAGGCACAGTTTCGTCTAGTCATGGAGATGAGTTAGATCAACTAGCTTATTCGTTTAAAAAAATGGGTGAAAGGCTGTTTGAATATAATGATTATTTGGAAAAATTAGCGTCAAGATTATCCCATGAATTAAGAACGCCCATTGCGATTGT
The DNA here is from genome assembly GCA_047633355.1 of Polaribacter sp. Lineage (GTDB taxonomy): Bacteria > Pseudomonadota > Gammaproteobacteria > Enterobacterales > Kangiellaceae. The sequence goes on along the minus strand of JBLIBL010000001.1, from coordinate 62,369 downwards.
CAGTTCATCTTTAGATAACTTGTTGTTAAATGAAAAAGATCAAGAGCAAATGGAGATCATCGAAAGGGCGCTGCATGGTAATAAGAGATTAGGTGAGATTATTTCTCGAATGAAAGATGCTTCAGGTATAAAAGAAGCTATGCAATCAGCCGTTAAAGAAGATACCAATTTAGAAGATTTTTTAAAGCTGTTTATTAAGGGGTATGAGTTATCTTACCCTAACGAAAAGTTTGAGTTAATTATTGATGCCAAACAGTGTAAGTATAAAATATCAAAAGACTTGTTTGCAGAAATGTTAGATAAGTTAATATCTAATGCCGTTTCATTTTCTGATAAAAAACAGTCGATTAAAATCTCGTTAGAACAAAATGAGCAATCTTATCAACTGAAGATAAGTAACTCAGGGGATTCAATTAAAAAGAAAAACTTAACAAGGATCTTTCGGTCATTAGTGTCTATTCGAGATAAGAGTTCTGATAGTAATGGTGCTAATTTGGGGTTAGGGCTTTATGTTGTGAAGCTAATTGCTGATTTTCATCAAGCTAAAGTTAAAGCTGAAAATTTGTCTGATGCTAGCGGAGTAGTGTTTATTTTGAGTTGGTAAAACAAGTTAAAACGTATCAGAGTCACAAAAAATTGGCCTCGACACTTCTATGATGCTTTAGCGCCTCTATTCCATTTTTTTGAAATGCATCAAATAATTAACATCAACACCTTTGTCTAATTTATAAACCTTAGTCAAAGGGTTGTAATGCATGCCAATAATATCTTGTAGTTCTAATCCGCAACTACGAGACCAATTCGAAATCTCAGATGGTTTTATAAACTTTTCATATTGGTGAGTGCCTTTAGAAAGCATTTTCAAAATGTATTCTGCACCAACTATGGCAAATGCAAATGCTTTAGCTGTTCGATTTATGGTAGAAATAAAAACATCACCGCCTGGTTTAACTAATTTAGAACAAGCCTCGATGATGGAGTTTGGATCTGGTACATGCTCTAACATTTCCATGCAACAAATAGTATCAAAACCTTCAGGATGTTTTTCTGCCATTTCTTCGGCGGTAATTAGCTGGTAATCAACTTCTAATCCAGACTCTAACCGATGGAGTCTTGCTACTGCAATCTGTTCTTTCCCCATATCAATACCAGTTACAGTTGCTCCTTTTTCAACAAGAGACTCCGCTAAAATGCCACCACCACAACCGATGTCGATCACTTTTTTATTACTCACGCCATTGGCTTTTGCAACAATATAATCGAGTCTAAGTGGATTGATGTCATGCAAAGGTTTAAATTCACTTTCTAAATCCCACCAACGAGATGCTATGTCAGAGAATTTTTTCAGTTCAGCATTGTCGACGTTTAGATCTTTGGTAGTCATAATTTTTTCACTTAAGAGTAAGGTGAGTATACTTTTTGTGCCCACTGAATGTTTTAATTAAATATTATTTAGATAAGACGATATTTTCTTTTGCCATTGTTTCGTATTTTTAATAATGACAGATTCATTTAAAGTCGTCAGTTGCCGGTTATCTAGCAAACATTTTCCTGCAACCCAAACATGAGTCACTTGATTTCTTGTTGATGAATAAACCACTTGAGATATTGGATCATAAACAGGTTGTGCTTCGATGCTACTTAAATCAATGCTAATAAAATCCGCTTGTTTACCAATTTCTAACGAACCGACTTTATCGCTAATACCTAATGCTTTTGCACCGCCCATGGTACCGGCATATAAACCTTGGTAAGCGGTTAAAGGTGATTGATTATCACGTATAGCCGTATCTTCAAAAACATTACCACTGGTTTCAAACTTATCGTGGATGGCTCTACTGGATAACCAAACAGCAGTTTGAATTTCAGCAAGCATATCTAAGTCATTATTACTGGCAGCACCATCAGTTCCTATTGCTAAATTAACGCCGGATTCTATTAATTTGTTGACTGGGCAAACGCCGCTCGCTAGTTTCATGTTTGATTGAGGGCAATGGATCACATGAGTTCCCGATTCAGCTATTTTTTCTATTTCATTATCATTTAACTGAGTCATATGAAAAGTGTTGAACTGAGGGGAAAGTAAACCCAGTTTTGATGCGAGCTCAAATGGTCTCTGCTTGTATTTTTGCAATGAGTCTCTAATTTCTGCGGAACATTCATGTAAATGAATTTGTAGATTGATCGTTAACTCGTTAGTCAGTATGACTAATTGTTTTAAGGTACTTTCCGACACAGTGTAAAGCGCATGGGGCGCAAAGCTAAAATCAATTAAATCTAATTGCTTAAAATCATCTCGAACTTTAAGCCCTTTATTAATACAATCTTGTGCGTCGTTAGCCCAGTTCGTTTTATTCTCAACGACCATCAAGCCAATATTGGCTCTTATACCGGCTTCATGCACTGCTTTAGCAGCTTGATCGGGCATAAAATACATATCTTGAAAACAGGTGGTTCCGGAGCGAAGCATTTCAGCAATAGCATGTTGAGTTCCTTGATAAACGAACTCGTCATTGACAAATTTTTTCTCTAATGGATAAATCACATGGATAAGCCAATCTTGCAGGGATAGATTGTCATTGACTCCCCGTAATAAGGTCATGGCCGCATGACAATGGGCGTTAATAAATCCGGGCATTAAAATGCTTTGGCCGAGGTTTGTTCGTTCCGCGTTAGGATAATGACTATTAATGGATTCTTGTGGAATCAAATCAATAATTTTTGCTCCCTCAATCACTATAGCGAAGTTGCTTAATAAGTTATGTCTGTGCGCTTTATCACCTTGCTCTTTTGGTAATAAAATAGGCGCAGTCATGGGTAAAATCCAATCGGCACAAATTATTTGAAGTGAAGGTTTGCTTTGCTTTGTAGACATTATATTTTTGTTTCTTCCGCGTTTTTATTCGGATTTTATTAGTCCATTAATTCTGTGCAAATACTAACCTTATTTAGCTAAATTAACTAGGTATAGAGTAGTCGAATTATGTTATAATTTTCGGCTATGCTGCTAATGCTAAATAGTCAGCAAATTTAGTCTGGCTTGAGCCATTCTTGGTTGTTTTTTAATCAATTTTGATGACGTTTTGGCTCAGTTTGATAGAACGTTAAATACAACTAAGTTGACAAGTGTTTTTTAACTCAAATTAATTATTGCCGATTCGATAAATATTCGATGGTTCGATTATATAAATAGGAATAGTGGTTATTTATGGGTGATTTTGCAAAAGAAGTTTTACCAATCAATATCGAAGATGAGTTAAAAGTATCTTATCTAGATTATGCCATGAGCGTTATTGTAGGCCGTGCACTGCCGGATGTACGTGATGGCTTAAAACCAGTTCATAGACGTGTTTTATACGCAATGAACGTCCTTTCTAATGACTATAACAAAGCTTATAAAAAGTCAGCTCGTGTTGTTGGTGATGTCATCGGTAAATACCATCCGCATGGTGATACCGCTGTATATGACGCTATCGTTCGTATGGCACAACCTTTCTCTTTAAGATACATGTTAGTTGACGGTCAAGGAAACTTTGGTTCGGTTGATGGCGATTCACCTGCTGCAATGCGTTATACCGAAGTAAGAATGGACAAGCTTGCTCATCAGTTATTGAGTGATTTAGATAAAGAAACCGTTGATTGGGCAGAAAACTATGATGGTTCTGAATCAGAGCCTAAAGTTTTACCGGCGAGAGTTCCTAATCTTTTGATCAACGGCTCCTCTGGGATTGCGGTTGGTATGGCGACCAATATAGCACCCCATAATATTACCGAGGTGATTAATGCTTGTTTGGCGATGATTGATAATCCTGAAATCGATCTAGAGCAAATCATGGAGTATATCCCAGGCCCAGATTTCCCGACCCAAGGTATCATCAACGGTAGAGCGGGTATTTTACAAGCCTATAAAACAGGTAAAGGACGAATTCACATTCGCTCACGTCATCATATAGAAACCAATGAGAAAAATGGAAAAGAGACTATTGTTGTTACTGAATTACCTTATCAAGTGAATAAAGCGCGTTTAACAGAAAAAATCGCTGAATTAGTGAAAGACAAAAAAATTGATGGTATCACTGCACTAAGAGATGAATCAGATAAAGATGGTATGCGTTTAGTAATTGAGTTACGACGAGGCGAAAATTCTGACGTATTGATGAATAATTTATATTCGCAATCACAAATGCAAACGGTGTTTGGTATCAATATGGTTGCTCTGCAAGGCGGTCAGCCAAAATTATTTACACTAGTAGAAATGCTAGAAGCGTTTATCAAACATCGAAAAGAAGTAGTGATAAGACGTACGATTTTTGATTTAAGAAAAGCTCGCGAAAAAGCGCATACATTAGAGGGTTTAGCGCTAGCTTTAGCCAATATCGATGAAATTATTGAATTGATCCGTAATGCCGAAAGCCCAGCGGTTGCAAGAGAGCAGTTAGTCGCTAAGGACTGGGATGCGAGTGCTATTTTAAACATGCTCGATAGTGCCGGCTCTGATGCTTGTCGCCCGGATGATTTGGGTGAACAGTTTGGTTTAATTGACGGTCGCTATCATTTATCACCAGTTCAAGCGCAAGCCATATTGGATTTGAAATTACATCGTTTAACCGGTTTAGAGCATGAGAAAATAATTGCTGATTATAAATCTTTAATTGAAATAATCGCAGAATTATTAAAGATCCTGAACAGTAAAATCCGTTTGATGGAAGTGATCCGCGAAGAGCTTGTAGAAGTTCAAGAAATGTTTGGTGATGAACGAAGAACGGAAATCACAAACAGCACAGCTGATTTATTGATTGAAGATCTAATTCCAGAAGAAGATGTGGTGGTAACTCTTTCACATGAAGGTTATGTGAAATATCAGCCTCTCACTAGTTATGAAGCGCAAAAGCGTGGCGGTAAAGGTAAGTCTGCCACTAAGATGAAAGAAGAAGACTTTATCGAACGATTATTAGTTGTTTCGACCCATGCGACCATCCTGTGCTTCTCTAGTATTGGTAAAGTTTATTGGCTCAGAACATTCGAGCTGCCTTTAGCAAGCAGAGGCTCTCGCGGTAAGCCGATTGTCAATATATTACCACTTCATGAAGATGAAAAAATTACTAGTATTTTACAAGTTAAAGAATACAAAGAAGACGAGTATGTCTTTATGGCAACCTCTAGCGGAACCGTTAAAAAAACATCGTTAGAACAATTTTCAAGACCACGTGCTAACGGTATTATTGCGCTTAGATTAGATGAAGGCGATGAGTTAATTGGAACGGTTGTTACTAACGGCGATGACCAATTAATGTTATTTAGCGATGCGGGTAAAGTGATTCGATTCCACGAAGAAAAAGTTCGCCAAATGGGACGAACTGCTCGTGGTGTAAGAGGAATGAGAATATCGGATGAGAATCGCGTTATCGCGCTTGTAAGAGCCGATGACGATAGTCAGATTCTAACCGTTACCGAAAATGGTTATGGTAAACGAACCTGTATGACTGAGCATCCTTTGCGAGGCCGTGGTGGACAAGGTGTTATTTCTATTACTCTAAGCGAAAGAAATGGTAAAGCGATCAGCGCAGTACGAGTAAAAGATGGCGATGAAATCATGCTAATTAGCAAAGGCGGAACCTTAGTTCGAACTCGCGTTGATGAAATTAGAAGCATGGGTCGAAACACTCAAGGCGTCAGATTAATTCGTTTACAAGAAGGTGAATCATTGGTTGGATTGCAAAGGATTGATGAATTGGAAACTGAAGAAGTTGAAACGGTTGATGCAGAGGTTATCGAAGGAGAAGTAACTGACATTTCAGAATCTAATTCAGAAGATACTGGTTCTAAAGAAGCTGACTCAGAAGATAATAACTCAGAAGATAATAACTCAGAAGATAACTCTGAGGACTAAGTCGAGTGTCTGTTTTGGGAAACTCAGAAATGCCAACCTACAACTTTTTTGCAGGCCCTGCAGGTTTGCCAAGAGCTGTTTTGGAAAGAGCACAAGCTGAAATGTTGGACTGGCAAGGTTTGGGTGCTTCTGTGATGGAAATTAGCCATCGCTCTGCTGAATATCAAGCACTTGCAAAAAAAGCAGAAGCTGATTTCAAAGAATTGCTCAATATTGGCGATTCTCACGACGTGTTATTTTTACATGGCGGGGCTACCCAACAATTTTCTAATATTCCAATGACGCTTTTGTCTAATGGCGCGAAATCAGCAACAACTAATGAAGCTGAATATTTAACCAATGGCGTTTGGTCAGATAAAGCTGCTGCAGAAGCGAAACGTTTTGGAAAAGTAAATTCAATTGATATTGTGCGTAAAAATGAAAACGGCGAATATTACGTATCTGATTTAACCGATTGCGAACGTAGCGAAGCTCCTATTTATACCCATTTTACTCCTAACGAAACGATTGAAGGGTTTCGCATTAGTGGTGTTCCAAATACAGCCGGGGCTGTGATTGCAGATTTGTCATCTTCCATATTATCAGAAGTCCTGAATATTAATGATTACGATCTGATTTATGCGGGCGCACAAAAAAATATTGGCCCAGCCGGTATGACTGTGGTGATAATTAAAAAAAGCTTATTTAAAAAAATGAATTTTGATAGTGCGCCAAAAACATTTAATTACCAACTGCAAGCCGAAAAAGAATCTATGCTCAATACGCCTGCAACATACTCGTGGTACTTAGCTAGTTTAGTTTTTGAGTGGTTAAAAGAGCAAGGCGGTGTGGCTCAAATGGAAGCCAATGCGATAGAGAAATCTGAATTACTTTATAATTTAATTGATAGTGATGGTTTTTATTTGAATCCAATAGCAAAGAGCAATCGTTCAAGAATGAATGTTCGTTTTGCGTTACAAGATGAATCGCTTAATGAATTGTTTTTGGCTGAAGCTAAAAAAGCTAATTTACTCGGTTTAAAAGGTCATCGAAGTATCGGTGGAATGCGAGCAAGTATTTACAATGCAGTATCTGTTGATGGTGTTAAAGTTTTGGCCGATTTTATGAACAGTTTTAGAGCAAGTTACGGCTAAACGTTTTAAAAAATCATCCACCCTCTCCCTAGTCGTCTCCCGTCAAGGGAGAGGGTATATTTTATTAAATTAGAGAGAGTCATTATTATGTCTTGTGATTATGTTCAATTAGCCAACCCAGGCGTGCAAAAACTACATCCCTATCAGGCCGGTAAGCCTGTAAGTGAACTAGAGCGTGAGTTAGGTATCACTAATATAGTAAAGCTAGCAAGTAATGAAAATCCACTTGGTTTAAGTAAGAAAGTAAAACAAGCGATCGAAAAAGAGTATAAAGACGCTTGTCGATATCCCGATGCAAATGGCCATTATTTAAAGTCGGCTCTAGCTGAGAAATTTAATTTAAATAATACTCAAATCACTTTAGGTAATGGTTCTAACGACGTTTTAGAAATGATTGCTCGTTGTTTTGTGCAGTCACATCATGAAGTTATCTTTTCGCAACATGCCTTTTGTGTTTATCCGTTAGTTAGCCAAGCGATTGGTGCTACTTTAGTAGAAGTGCCTGCGAAAAATTGGGGTAATGATCTTGATGCAATGATAAATGCCATCACTGATAAAACTAAAATGATTTTCATTGCTAATCCAAATAATCCAACGGGTACATGGCTTGGTGAAGAGCCATTAAAAGCATTTATGAAAAAAGTACCAAGCAATATTATTGTGGTAATGGATGAAGCTTATACGGAATATGTCACCGATGGCTCTATTCCTGATACTATTGGTTGGTTATCAGAATTCAAAAACTTAGTAGTCACCAAAACCTATTCAAAAGCTTATGGTTTAGCCTCTTTAAGAGTGGGTTATGCGGTTTCTAGTGAAGAAATTTGTGGATTATTAAATCGATTACGACAACCCTTTAATGTTAATAGTTTTGCTTTAGCTGCTGGTATCGCAGCGCTTGAAGACCATGCTTATCTTGAAAAGGCGATTGCTGTTAATCAAAGTGGTATGGAGCAAATTAAAGCATCTTGTAAAGGTTTGGATTTAAGTTTTATTCCGTCTGCAGGTAATTTTATAACTGTCGATTACGCACAAAATGCGATGCCTATTTACGAAAAACTATTACATAAAGGTGTGATCGTAAGACCTGTGGCTAACTATCAAATGCCAAATCATTTAAGAATTAGCATTGGTTTAGAGTATGAGAATCAACGCTATGTTGATGAAATTGCTCAAATATTGTAAAAATTAAAATGAGTCAAGCCCAACGGGGTCGGAGTCGCACATACTCGATATCCACTGAAATAGATTAGTTTGAATGAATTTGCGATTCGCTTTGAGCTTAAACTTTTGCGACTCTGACCCCTGATATACTAATCATCCATTCTATATTGACCGGCTTGAAGATCTTTTAAATGCCACTTTCCGATTGAGACTCTAATTAGTCTAAGTGTAGGAAACCCAACCGCCGCAGTCATTCGTCTAACTTGACGGTTTTTTCCCTCTTTTATACTGAGCTCTATCCAACTTGTCGGAATGTTTTTTCGAAACCTGACTGTAGGCTCTCTTTCCCAAAGTGGAGAGCCTAGTCGTTTTTTTGCTTCGACTTCAATATCTAATAGCTTTGCTTTAGCTGGCTTCGTTTTACCATCTCTAAGATCGACGCCTTCTGCAAGCTTTAAAATAGCATCATTGGCAATTTCACCTTCAACTTGTGCCCAATAGGTTTTTTCCATTTTATGTTTAGGATGGCTTATTTTGTGTTGTAGGTTGCCATCATTGGTGAGTAGTAATAAACCTTCCGAGTCTTTATCTAAACGCCCTGCAGGGTAGACATCCTTTACATCGATATAGTTGGCTAAGGTTATATCAGTTTCTTCACCACTAAATTGGCACAGTGTATTAAATGGTTTATTAAATACAACAAGCTTTGAAATTATCAAAGGCGCTGTTTTCCCCTGTTTACTGAATTTAACAGGATCTCGATTGGAGATTTTATCAGTTGATCGAGATCGTCTATTTGAGAAGTTTTTATCGTTTTTCAACACAGAACCAAAACTTTTGTCGTATAATTGAATGTGGAATTTTACATTAATTATTGATTAAAATCAGATTAACAATTTTGGCCGTTAATTCGGCAACTTATTGAACATGAACCTAAATTGGAACCCAAATGACTCAATCTAAAATCATTTATACAATTACGGATGAAGCGCCTGCCTTAGCGACGTTTTCACTATTACCCATTGTTAAAGCTTTTACCGCACAAGCAAATGTAGCGGTAGAGACTCGCGATATATCTTTAGCATCTAGAATATTAGCTAACTTTTCACATTGCCTAAGTGATAACCAAAAAGTGGAAGATGCATTAGTAGAGTTAGGCGTTCTTGCCAAATCGCCTGAAGCTAACATTATTAAATTACCTAATATTAGTGCGTCTATACCTCAACTAATAGAGGCAATTCAAGAATTACAGACTAAAGGATATGCGATCCCAGATTTTCCGTCCGATCCTCAATCAGTTCAGGAAAAACAAGACCGTGAAAATTACGCTAAAGTTTTGGGGAGTGCGGTTAATCCAGTGTTAAGAGAAGGCAATTCTGATCGTCGAGCGCCGGCATCGGTTAAGCAATATGCTAGAAATAATCCTCACAGTATGGGGGCTTGGTCTACTGATTCAAAATCTCACGTGGCTAACATGACAGAAGGTGATTTTTATCATAGCGAGCAATCTGTTTTGATTGAACAGAGCGGAAATTTAAAGATTTCATTGATTGGCGCTAATGGAGAAACGACGGTATTAAAAGAAACTGTTGCCGTATTAAAAGATGAGATTGTCGATGCATCATCAATGAGTAAAAAAGCATTAAGAGATTTTTTAGAAGCTGAGATGCAAGACGCTAAAGAACAAGGGATTTTATTTTCAATTCATTTGAAAGCTACAATGATGAAGATTTCTGATCCTATTTTATTTGGACATGTTGTTTCCGTTTATTTTAAAGATGTTTTTGAAAAACATGCAGAGACTTTTGATGAATTAGATGTCAATCCAGATAATGGGTTAGCTTCATTATTTGGAAAAATTGCAGAATTACCAGATGCAGAACGTGAAGTTATCGAAGCGGATATTAAAGCTTGTTACGAAAGTCGACCAGCGATTGCAATGGTTGATTCTGACAAAGGCATTACTAATTTACATGTACCAAATGATGTCATTATAGATGCATCAATGCCTGCCTATATTCGTTCTTCAGGTAAAATGTGGGGTGCTGATGGTGGTCAATACGATACTAAATTTGTTATACCAGATACTTCTTATGCGGAGTTCTATCAACAAGTTATTTTAGACTGTAAAAAAAATGGCGCTTATGATCCGGTTACAATGGGATCAGTTTCTAACGTCGGTTTGATGGCGCAAAAAGCAGAAGAATATGGATCACATGACAAAACGTTTAAGATTCCGACAGGTGGCCAAGTGCAAGTCAGTAATGAATCTGGTGAAATATTATTAGATGTTAAAGTTGAAGAAGGTGATATCTGGAGAATGTGTCAGGCAAAAGATGCACCAATTAAAGATTGGGTAAAACTTGCCGTGACTCGTGCAAAAGCAACGGGGAATCCAGCAGTTTTTTGGTTAGATGAAAATCGTGCACACGACGCACAGTTAATTAAAAAGGTGAATCAATATTTACCTGAACATGATACTAGCGGGTTAGATATCAAAATTATGAAGCCTGTAGATGCAGTTAATTATTCAATAGAACGCATTCGAAAAGGTAAAGATACTATCTCTGTAACGGGTAATGTATTACGTGACTATTTAACGGATTTATTTCCTATTTTAGAAGTTGGAACCAGTGCGAAAATGCTATCAATTGTTCCACTAATGAATGGTGGCGGATTGTTTGAAACGGGGGCAGGTGGTTCAGCTCCAAAGCATGTTCAGCAGTTTGTTGAAGAAGGGCATTTGCGTTGGGACTCATTAGGTGAATTTTTAGCCTTAGCAGCATCGTTGGAGCATTTAGCTGGTGTAAATGATAACGAAGCAGCGAATGTTTTAGCTGAAACGTTAGATGCCGCGACCGGTAAGTTTTTATTGGAAAATAAATCGCCTTCAAGAAAAGTTAAAGAGTTGGATAATCGAGGAAGTCACTTTTACTTAACGCTTTATTGGGCGCAGGCATTAGCAGAGCAAACTAAAGATACTGAGTTAGCTACTAAATTTAAAAATGTCGCTCAACAATTAGCAGACAATGAAATAAAAATTATTGAAGAATTGAATTCGGCGCAGGGTGAAAAGGTAGATTTAGATGGTTATTATTTAGCTGATGTTGAAGTGGCTTCTGCGAATATGCGGCCAAGTGATACTCTAAACGCAATCATAGAATCTTTGAACTAAAAAGAAAAATAATTTTCACCACGGAGACACTGAAGAGTAAATGTTTCAGTTGTTTTTTTTCCGTGGTGAGTAATTTTTTACAAATGTGTTCGTAGTTTAAGTCGCTATAAAATTTAATAAATTAATTTTTAGTTTTTAAGATTGGATAGGCCTCTGTGTAAATCCAATCTTTTTCTTTGGCAGGTATATGACAACCTAAACAATCAGTTTTATAGTTTGAAGCATTATTCTTAGAAAGACTATCTGTTTTAAATAATGCCCAGCCCCAGCCATCTCCCCACACTTGGTTTTTAGGAAATCTAGCTTTGCTATCTTTGATCATAACAAACCATTGTTTAATGGTTTCTGTTTCGTGCTTTACGTTTGCTCCGGTTGTATAGTCCGATGAGGCTGATGAGCGAAGCTCTTTAACTAGAGTCGCACCATCAGGAAATTTTCCTGTTTCTCTAAATACTTTAATAGTGTCTTTCTCTGTGTACACACCATGAAATCCACTCGCACCACCGTCAGGTACAAACCAAGAGCCTAAATGTGTCATTGAAGTTCGAAACCCCTTGGGGAACTGGATATTTCCAGCATCATCAACGTAAGGGGAAAAAATTTTATTTTCAGCTAAAACGTTTCCTACTATTAAAAAATGACTCAGTAAAGCAATAGAAAAAAATACTTTTGTCAAAGTATAGTTGCTACTCATTATTTGTTACCTTTTGGTTCGATATAACTACTTTTAAGATCTGTCATAAAACCACCTGTAGCCATTTTACCTTTACCTTTACCAGCGCTTAATACAGGGTAATATTGGGTAAAAACAAAGTCATCAGCTGCGGCGTTGGCATGGCAAGAATTACATGACTCTGATGGAAATGCCTTAGCTGTTGCCGATAAAGTCTTGTGATCTGGACCAGAAAAGCTAAAGTAAGCCCAATTGCCAGGCTCCTTAGGAAAATGCTTTTTGCTTTTTATGGTCGCTTCTAATCCAATAAATTCACCTTGAAAGTATCCAGCACCACTTACGGCTGTTTTTGAACCGACACTCACTAATTCTTTAATTAAAATAGTTCCATCACGAAATTTCCCCGTTTGTTTCCAGTGTTTCCAACTTATAGGGTCGATATAGACATTATGATGTTCTGGAAATGCAGCTTTTCCATTATTCATATCATTCGGAGTAACTGGAGTACCAACGTAAATCCACTCTCGATAGCCGGTAGGTCTTTGTAATTCGCCTGACTTGATCGAAAAGGATTCATCAGAATAGGCTGTTGAAGAGATACCAAATTGTAAAGTAATCAATGTGCAAGTAATACCAATAATTCGAACGAGCTTGTTTTTTGAATTTATCATCGTTATGCTACCTGTGTGATTTGCAAGAAAAAAGGTTTATTAAGCATAACAAGTATATGCTTAACCTTTAATTTATAGGTGTCTGATATGGTCAAAGTTGTATCCGATAGAATCAAATGCAATGAGAGTTCATTTGATGTATTAAACGATGTTCTAAATTCATTGCGTTTTAAGGGTAGTATTTTCTTTCAATCGGAATTGGCATCGCCATGGGGGATGTCATTGTCTAAATATGATAATCCTAGATTCCATATCGCCGTCGATGGTAATTGTTTTGTTGGTGTTCAAGGATTAAGTGAACCTGCTATTCAAATGAAACATATGGATATTGTCATGTTACCTGGAGGTGATAAACATTGGATAGCTGACCAGCCAGGTAGAAAATTAGAGACTAGCGAAAGAGCGGGTGCAGCATGTCAATTGGGAACTCCTTTGTTTCAAAATGGAACAATAACTAATAAATTAATTTGTGCGATTGTTGAATATGACAAAGATTTATCTCATCCGATACTAAATTCCTTACCTTCTATTTTGCATTTTTCGAATATTTCTCTTTCAGATCCCGTTTGGATGACTGTCGTTCTTATCGATTCAATTATGAAGAAAGAGCAATCAAATAACTCCGTAGTGATTGATCGACTTGCAGAATTATTATTTATACAACTGCTAAAAAAGCATGTTTTAGAATGTGAAGATACAACCAAATTTTTTGCAGCGTTAAGCGATAAGCGTATCCATAAAACGTTAGAACTAATTCACAATCAACCTGGGGATGAATGGACGTTAGATTTGCTGGTCGAAAAAGTTAATATGTCTAGGGCTACACTTGTTAGGCAATTTAAAAAGACTGTAGGAATGCCACCGATGATGTATTTGTTTGAATGGCGTATGATCAAGGCTCATAATTTAATCAAAAATTCTAATAAAACATTAGAGCAAATATCAGAAGATGTAGGCTTTTCTTCGGCTAGAACCTTGAGTAAAGCGTTTAAGAAAACCTATGGTAAAACGCCAAGTCAATTAAGAAAAATACTAAGCTAGATTCTCCGCATTGTATCTTTTTGCAAAAGGAAAGGTGAAAAATATTTGTTAAAATATAATTGTTTACAAATGCGTTCTCAACTCAAACAACTCAGGAAAGAAACTAATATCCAGCGCTTTTTTCAAAAAACTTACTCCACTCGAACCGCCAGTTCCCATTTTATTTCCGATGATTCTTTGTACGGTATACATATGTTTAAATCGCCATTGCTGAAATGCGTCTTCGATATCAATTAAATTTTCCGCAAGTTCATACAGTTCAAAATATTGATCAGAGTTTCTATAAACTTTTAACCACGCATCTAATACAGATTGATCTGACGAGTAAGCTTTTGAGAAGTCTCTTTCTAATCTTTTTTGATTAATTCCTAAACCTTTTTTGTGAAGCACTTTGATGACTTCATCGTAAAGACTAGGAGCATTCAAAATAGAATCTAGTTCCTTATGCGTATGTTCATTTGACTCATGCACCTTCATTAAATCCGCGTTTTTATTTCCCAGTAAAAACTCTAGTTTGCGATAGCCATATGATTGAAATCCTGAAGAATGCCCAAGCGCATCTCTGAATTTCAAATAGTCTACCGGGGTTAGTGTAGAAAGAATATTCCATGATTGAGTTAATTGATTAAGGATCTGTTTGACACGTGAGATCACTTTAAAGGCTTGTCCAAACTCATTATTTTGAATATTTTTTATTGCAGAAGACAACTCGTGTCCAGCTAATTTTAACCATAATTCACTAGTTTGATGAATGATAATAAAAAGCATCTCATCATGTTCTGAGCTAAGTGTTTTTTGTGCGGACAATATCTGGTTTAGATTTAAGTAATCACCATAAGACATATCATCCTTAAAGTCTGTATGGATAGAATCTTCCATAGCTCTAGTGTTTTTTGGATTATTCGTACCTGTGGATGAGTAAGGGCAACTCATTAAAAACTCCTATTGGTTCTGACCAAAAGATAATAGCAAAAACTAAGGTTAAACGCAGGTATTAAAACCCTTTAACGTTAATAGATTAGTTACTTATGTCGGCGTTTGTAACAAAAAGTTAACAATGCAAACCTTTTTGAAACAACAAACGACTAAAGGACTATATTTAAGAAATACAATAATAGGAGTCACTGATGACTAAAAGCAGACAATCGATATTTTTTGGCTTTCTTCGGTTTTACTTGCTTTTTTTGCTAATTGAGTAGGTGCAAAAACTAATTCAGTAACTAATAAACTTGCAAAATTAACAACATAAAAATCAACTTACCATATTCCTAGAATAGATAAAGCGCCTGTAATTGATGCCGTTATTGGCTTAGATGAATGGAAAAATGCGACTCAAGTCGAGTTAGCTTATGAGATAGAGCCGGGAGATAACTTACACGCCAGAGTAAAAACCACCGCTTATATGATGGAAGATGGTGAGCAGATCTATTTTGCTTTTAAGGCGGAAGATCCCAATCCAAAAGAAATATTAGCTTATTTACGTGATAGAGATGGAATATTTCAGGATGACTTTTTGGGTCTCATAATTGATACTTTTAATGACGAACGACGAGGTTTGAGTTTTTTGTAAACCCTTTAGGTGCTCAAGCGGATTTAACCAGAGATGATAACCGTAATAATCAAGATTCCTCTTGGGATGCGACTTGGGATAGCTTAGGCAAGTTGACTGAAGATGGTTATGTGGTTGAAATGGCTATTTAGTACCTAGCAATACGCTTTCCAGCAGGGCAAGCGGTGCAAAAATGGGGAATTCAGTTTTACGAATTTATCCTAGAAGTTCGCGGTTTTTATTTAGCGATGGTTTAAATGATCGAGATTTAGATTGTTCAGTGTGTCAATATAATAAAGTGACCGCAATGCCGGATATTAAAACAGGACGAAATATCGATATCACTCCAACTTTAACTTATATCAATGCGGAAGAGCGTTATCCTGTAGCTACCACTGATTGACAAGAAACTGCATTGGAATTTGATGCTGGCCTAAACCTACGATGGGCAATGACTGAGAATTGGATCTTAAATGCGGCGTTTAATCCCGACTTTTCTCAAGTGTCTGCTGATGCGGGTCAGCTAGATATCAACACGACATTCTCATTATCTTTCCTGAATCTCGACCTTTCTTTTTAGATGGCGCTGATTATTTTACCTCTGCCAATCGTTTAGTTCATAGCCGAAATATTGCGATCCAGACTTTGGTGTGAAAGTGACAGGTAAGCAAGATGGTCATAGCGCAGGGTAATTATCGCTCAAGATACAAAAGCCAGTTTTTTAGTGCCAGGTAGTCATAGTTCTAGTATTGCCATTTTAGATGATGCAAATACCGATATTTTTGTAGCAAGAAATCAAAAAGATATTGGTGAAATGAATAATTTTGGAGTGCTTGCAACGCATCGTAGTCGTGGTGATTATAATAATGATGTCGTGTCATTGGATGGCAAATATTATTTTACAAAAAACGATAGTATTGATATTCAGTATATGATCTCTGATTCCAATAATCCGCTAGATGTTGAAACGGATTCTGAGTTGCCAGCTAATCAACAAGATAGTGCTTATACGGTGCGTTATAGGCATAGAAAAGAACACTATTATTTACAAACTTCCTATACTGACTTTGGCAAAGACTTTAGGGCTGATATGGGCTTTGTTAGTCAAGTTGATTATACAAAGTTAGTGGCAGGTGGCGGTTACACATGGTTTGGTGAAAAAGAAAGTAAATGGACTCGTTGCGGTGTGTCTGGTGATTGGGATGTGACTAAAGACTAATCAGGTAAACAACTAGAAAATAAATTTGAAATGCAAGCTAGAATCTCAGGGCCTAAGCGATTTCATATGAAAGTCGGATTAACCTCAAGAGAAAAGCTGTATGAAAATAATAATGTTGATTTTATTTTTGATGAAAATAATATTTGGACTTGGTTTGAGTTTAGACCTTGGCCTAACCTTCAAGTCGGGAGTTTTATGTTAACTGGCGATAGCATTGATTACGCCAATGCAGATTTAGGTGTAATGACGATTCGAGAACCTTTTGCAAACTGGCAGTTAGGTCAGCATTTTAATATCAGGTTAAGTACTGTATTTCAAACATTAGATGTTGACGGTGGTGAGTTATTTGATGCTCAATTAGTTGATCTAAGAATGATTTATCAGTTTAATATTAGAAGTAAGTTCGCTCTCACTTTACAAGGTTCGGATATTACACGTAACCTATCTTTATATAATGATGTTGAAGATCTAAATAATCAAACTAAGGACTTTGGAATGCAGCTAATTTACTCCTATAAAATTAATCTATTGTCATTAATGTATTTAGGATATTCTGACAATGACTTTCAGAATGATAATCTCTCTAGTGTGCAAAAGAATGAAAGAGCAATTTTTGCGAAGTTTAGCTATATGTGGCAATTTAAAATAATGCGTAAATGGGTTAGACTAGGTGAAATATGATAAACATTTTTTGCCAATGAAACAGACACAAATAAATCGTTATAAAGTAAAGCAGGATATTAAAACTGCTGAAAATGATATTGTCGTTGTGGAAGAACCATTACAGATTGATTTATGTCAGGATGATTTCCGCGAGACTTACTCGATCACTATGCGCACACCCGGCGACGATCAATATTTAACTTATGGTTTACTTTTTTCGGAAGGTATTATTGACGAAGCTAAAAATATTGACTCAATGACTGGATCCGTTGTTGATGAGGTCGTTACGGCTAATTTAATAAAAGTAGAGGTAGCACCTACCTACAAGCTACATTTAGAAAATAAATCTCGTCGGTTAGCAAGTTATTCAGGGTGCGGTATTTGCGGAAAAACTAGTTTACAAGCATTGTCGTTAAAAAATCCACGTAAACCAAGAAACCTTCATTTTAATTTGTCTTGTTATGATATTAAAAAAGCTCGTCAAATATTAGCAAAACAAACCTTATTTAGTGATACGGGCGGGGCGCATGTGGCGGGTATTGTTTATGAAGTGTTTAAAAATGATGAATTTCATTTTGACTTTGATTCTGCCCATTGTTTTGAAGATGTTGGACGTCATAACGCATTGGATAAGCTAATTGGTTATGAGTTGACTAATAATAACCTCAGTCACTCAGCGATTGTCATATTGTCTGGTCGAGTGGGGTTTGAATTGGTCCAAAAAGTGGTCATGGCAGGCTTTTCAACCATCGTTGCACTTGGCGCACCGAGTGATTTAGCCATCAAAACGGCTAATCAATTTAGTCTAACATTAATAGGCTTTGCTAAAGATGAACAGTACAATATATATACATTTTAGCTGAACATTGGAACCCCAATTTGTGGAATCTCGTGTATGTTGTTAATATGCTCGCCGACGTTAGTTAGTAACTTAATATCAAGCTTTCAAATTAACATCATTAGCATACAGGACTTAGAAAATGAACGATAGTGTCAGTAATATCATTAGCGGAACAGAATTTTCAGCTCAGTTACGAGCCAGAATTAAAACTAAAGTCGAGAAACTAAAACAAATTCATGGGCTTACACCAGGATTAGCCGTCGTTTTGGTTGGCGAAGATCCTGCGAGCCAAGTTTATGTTCGTAACAAAGGTAAACAAACCAAAGAAGCAGGAATGAAGTCTGTTGAACATAAACTACAAGAAAATACGAGCGAAGAGAGTTTATTAGCGGTTATTGCTGAGCTTAATAATGACAGCTCAATTCATGGTATTTTAGTTCAATTACCTTTGCCATCTCATATAAATGAAGAGCGTGTGATTAATTCTATTTCTGTCGAAAAAGATGTTGATGGTTTTCATTTGACCAATATCGGGTTGTTATCAACTGGTTCAGATAAAGCCGTGATCCCTTGTACACCTCTTGGTTCCATGATGATGTTAAAAGATAGATTAGGCTCACTCTCTGGTAAAAAAGCGATTGTCGTTGGGCGTTCAAATATTGTTGGAAAACCAATGGCAGCATTATTGTTAAAAGAAAGCTGCACCGTTACCATAGCACATTCCAGAACACTAAACCTAGAAGAAGAATGTAGAAATGCTGATATTTTAGTGGCAGCTGTAGGTCGGCCTGAAATGATAAAAGGTGACTGGATAAAACCCGGTGCAGTCGTTTTAGATGTTGGTATAAATCGCATTGAGAAAGAGGGAGGCGGTACGAGATTAGTTGGTGATGTAGATTTTGAATCGGCATCTAAAGTGGCGAGTGCGATTACACCCGTTCCTGGAGGAGTAGGGCCAATGACCATCGCTTGTTTGTTAGAAAACACATTACAACAAGCGTGTCGAATTAATGAGCTCGACAGTTCAAAACTATAATTTGTAGCTTTTTTTGTAGGTTGGGTAGACGAAGGAAACCCAACGGATTCTATAAGTGAATATGCGCAATAAATAAGCATTAAACAATATCAAGGAAGCACTATGGATATATTAAGTCAATTAAATATTTTTAAAATAAATTCCGGCGCATGTTGGGGAAATGACTTGAACCAAATTATATGGTCATCTCTTGAAAATGAAGAATCGATAGACTCAATTAACCCTCACAATGGTGAAGTTATTGCATCTGTTTCATTAGCCAATGACCAAGACTATCAAAAAGTATTGCAGTCTTCAGAAAAAACATTTAAACAATGGCGCACAGTACCCGCACCTTTACGCGGTGAAGCCGTCAGAAAAATGGCTGATGTTTTAAGGTTAAACAAAGATGCGCTAGGCAGTTTAGTCTCTTTAGAAATGGGTAAAAGTAAAGCAGAAGGCGATGGTGAAGTTCAAGAAATGATCGATATGGCTGATTTTGCAGTTGGTCAATCAAGAATGTTATACGGCAAGACAATGCATTCAGAACGCCCTCAACATAGAATGTATGAACAATGGCAACCATTAGGAATTGTAGGTGTTATTTCCGCTTTTAATTTCCCTGTTGCTGTTTGGTCATGGAATGCTTTTATCGCAGCTATTTGCGGAAATATTACAGTTTGGAAACCCAGCCCAAAAACACCTTTAACAGCCATTGCAGTTCAAAAGCTCTGCAATAAAGTTCTCACGGAAAACAATTTACCGCCCATATTTCAGTTATTCATTGATGGTTCTGAAAATCATTTAGCAGAGAAATTTATTCAAGATCGGCGAGTCAATAAAATATCTTTTACTGGTTCTTCAACTGTCGGAAAGTTGGTTGGTATGCAAGTTGCTGAAAGAATGGGCAAAAGCCTTTTAGAGTTATCAGGAAATAATGCATTAATTATAGATGAAACTGCTAATTTAGAACATGCGATCCCCGCTGCGGTGTTTGGCGCAATTGGAACTGCCGGGCAACGATGCACATCAACTCGCAGATTAATTGTTCATCAATCAATTTATGAGACAGTTAAAGAAAGACTGATTTCTGCTTACCAACAATTAAAATTAGGTGATCCGCTTGATCCTTCTAATCATATGGGACCTTTAATCGACCAACTAGCCGTTGATAATTATTTAGCCGTTATCGAAAAAGTACAAAACGAAGGCGGGAAATTACTCGCTGGAGGTGAGTCAATTGAAGGTCATGGTTTTTACGTAACACCTTCAATAGTAGAGGCGAAAAATAATTACGCAGCCGTACAATGTGAAACTTTTGCTCCGGTAACTTACCTTATGAGTTTTGAAACTATTGAGGAAGCTATCGAAATAAATAATGATGTTAAACATGGATTATCTTCAGCGTTATTTTCTAGCAACTTACAAAATACCGAGAAATTTCTTTCATATGCTGGTAGCGATTGTGGAATTGCTAATATTAATATCGGTACGTCCGGTGCTGAAATAGGCGGAGCTTTTGGTGGTGAAAAAGAAACGGGTGGCGGCAGAGAGGCGGGTTCTGATGCATGGAAATCTTACATGAGAAGACAAACCAATACGATTTTTTGGGGTGATGAGCCTGTTCTTGCGCAGGGGATTACTTTTAATTTATAGGCCAAATGTTTTAAGTGTGAAAAACGGCATTGTCAACTTATCGGCGACCTTAAAAATCATGAGATAATCTTAGAATGAAAAATATAAAAATGTACTCAGGTTACCGTGATACAAAAAACGTTTCACGGGGCAAGCTTTCCTGCTCAGATTATTAGCCATACAGTTTGACTATATTTCAGATCCACACTTAATTTTCGTGATATCGAAGAATCATTAGCTGCCAGAGGAATAACTGTTAGCTACGTAACCATAAGCCAGTGGTTACCCAAAACACTTATTGCGCTTCCCTCGAAGACCTACTTTTGGAATGGGGCAGTCTTTATGAAAATAATCGATGCGAGTTATCCCTTCAACCAACTCGATAGCAAGAGCGTTAAATGAGACGGTTTAAATCGCAGCATCATTCTCAAAGATTTTTGCTTTGGTGTTGTGAATAAACTATTTCGACTGGGAATGCATATGTTCATGGCTAAGAATTATAGAATATTACGAAAGCGTTCTTTTATTGAATGGGATAGCGTTTGCTACGTCAAAAATTTGATGTAGCGAATAGAATGCTGCTTTTCTTCAACTTCGTTTGATAAGTTGACAATATCCTAGTTATTAATAGCCGCGTTTTGTACTAGACTTAATTTTAAAATAGTAGGCTTCAATTTAAGAAGTTATTTTACTATGGTACCAAGAAGCAGCACCGAGCAAAGCCGAGTTTCCTTCTGTGATTAAGTTGACGGGTATTGTGTCTAGGTAGCTGTGTAGTTTTCCTTTATCCGTAAAACCATGCATGAACTCGCTATCCTTTAAAAAATCAATTATTCGGATAAGTATGCCACCGCCAAGAAATAGTCCACCACGCGCACCTAACCCTAATGCCAGATCGCCTGAGATCTGTCCTAACCATAAGCAAAATAGTTTTAATGTTCTATAGGCTAGAGAGTTTGGATCTATTAGTGCTTGTTCCGTAATTTGTGCTGCGCGTAATTCAGGCATATTAAGACCTTCTACTTGATTTAGTGCTCGATACAAATTGCGTAAACCTGGGCCAGAAAGCACAGTTTCGATACAAACATGAGAAAACTCTCTTGATAATACGTCAATTATAGCCAATTGAAGTTCTGATTTTGCGGCAATAGTCATATGGCCGGATTCTGCTGGAACAACGGTATAATTATTTTCAAAAGGAACTAAACTTGCTGCACCAAACCCAGTACCCGGTCCAACAACAGCAACAGGGCTAGTAATTATACCTTCGCCTTTGTTTAAGGCCATCAGGTTTTTTTTGGGGACTAGTCGGGCTGCAAATGCATAAGCAGCAAAATCGTTAATAATTTCTAGAGAGGCTAGACCAAGTGATTCCTGTACTTGTTTAGTGGAAAAACTCCAGTTGAGGTTGGTTAAATGAACTTGATTTCCGGCTATAGGACCTGCAACGGCTAAACATGCACCAGAGAATGATATGCCATTTAAACTCTCTATGTAATGTTGTGTTGCTTGCTGAATACCTGAGAATTGTATGCTTGGGTATTTTTGTTGTTGAGTAATTTCAAACTCATTGCCATCACATTTAGTGACTAAACCGAATCGTGAATTAGTACCACCGATATCCGCGACCATATAGGGAGAGTTACTTTTCATTTATAGGTTCACTTTCTCAATTTTGACTATTGCAAACATAGTTTATTTCCTATATCTAAACGTTAAAAAGACGTTCTCTTGATAAATTTATTTTGTCTTAGACATGATTTACTCTACGCAAATAATTACAGATTAGTTAGAGATCGTGCCTTTATTTAACAGAGAGTAATCAAAATAGTTTTAGTAGTTTAAACCATAACCAAAAGGAAATAGTTCTTTATTGGAGTCAGAATCAGTAGTTTCTATCAATGGACTATGCCAAGTAAAAGAAAGTTTGCCCGTGAAGTTGTAATCGCCAAAAATAACGTCAGCCACACCTTGCCCTTCTGAACCAGGTAACCAGGCGGCAATAAAAGCATCTGACTTCTCAAGTTCTTTATCGATATACAGTGTTCTTCCAGAAACAAGTACCGTAACAACAGGAATTCTATAGTCACTTAATTGTTTAATAATAGAATAATCTTCAGGGTGAAGTTTCGCTAGTTCTAGACTATTACCGTAGGCTTCAAACAAATTAATTTGTCCTTGAATCTGCGAGCCAGTTTCAACAATAATATTATCGGAATCTCTAATATCGCCTAATCCTTCTGCATAAGGTCTTTCGCCAATGACAACTATTGCGATATCGGCATTGTTTAAATTAGCTTCTGAAATAATTTTATCGGAACTTAAAAAAGCGTTGGGAGCAATTTTTGTGATTCCTTCCCAAATTGAATGGCCGTTTTGAATGAGCTGACTCTCAGGCGTACCTTGCCAATCAATCGTAAAACCACCGCATTGATGACCGCGATTATTGGCGTTTTTGCCAGCGACTAAAATTCGCATATTTTTATTTAAAGGTAAATAGTTTTGATCATTTTTTAGTAAAACTAATGATTTCCTGACAGCTTCTCTGGCAACATCTCTGTGTTGCTTTGAGCCAAAACTAGCATGATTTGACCAAATTCGTTGCAGTGGTCTAGGTGCATCAAAAAGGCCAAAAGCGATTTTTACACTTAATATTCGTCTAACTGCGTCATTGATACGATCGGTTGAAACGGATCCTAGTTCAACATGGTCGTATAAGTGGTCGATAAATTGCTGCCAGCTTTGTGGCACCATAAACATGTCAATTCCTGCATTAACTCCGAGTGCAACTGCTGAGTGAAAATCTTCAGAAATAAAATCAATTCCATGCATGTCCGAAATAATAAATCCATCAAACTTTAACTCATCTTTGAGAATATCAGTTAAAAGCATTTTATTGCCGTGGCATTTATCACCGTTCCAACTACTAAACGAAGCCATAACTGTCAGTACCCCTGCTTCTAACCCTTGTAAATAGGGACGCATATGGCTTTGTTCTAAGTCCTCTCTGGATAAGATGGTATCGCCATGGTCGATACCATGTCGAGTACCGCCATCTCCAACCCAATGTTTTACGCAGGCAACTACGCTTTCCGTATTGGATTCTAGGTCTTTTTGTAGCCCTTTAACAATCCTAGGCGCATAAGCGCTGGTAATCGATGGATCTTCTGAAAAGCTTTCATAGGTGCGTCCCCATCGATTGTCTTTAGCGACAGCTAGATTTGGAGCGAAAGTCCAATCAATACCTGTTGCGAGAACTTCACGGGCGGTTACTTGTGCGATTTTTTCGATTAAATCGGGATCATTCGCTGCGCCTAAACCAATGTTGTGCGGGAATATGGTTGCGCCTTTAACATTGTTATGTCCATGAATTGCATCGACACCATACAAGATTGGAATTGCCAAGTGATAGTCATCTTCATGCATTGATGCTGACCAATAAGCGTCATTCATTTTAACCCAATCTTCAGGCAAATTATTTTCTGGTAAAGAACCCGCGCCGCTCAACACAGAGCCTATATGAAATTCTTTTACTTGTTCGGGTGTACAAGTCATGCGCTCGACTTGAGTCATTTGACCAATTTTCTGTTCTAACGTCATCTCGGACAATAGTAATTCAACCTTAGCTTTTAAAGTTGGGTCATTTAGCTGAGGGTGCATTTAATTAAAAGTCCATATAGTCAATTTTAATAGAGGTTTTTTACATAATACGTTTATTTTTTTAAACATTAAAGTATTTTAAAACGCGCTTTTAATTTTGTTTCAGAAGATCCGCCGATCCACACATAAAATTCGCCTGATTCAGCACGGAAAGTCATGTTTCGATCATAAAAAGCTAAATCATTGCTGGATAGTTTAAAACTTATTTTTTTGCATGTACCTGCAGGCAAACTAACACGTTGAAAACCTTTTAACTCTTTTACTGGTCGAGTGACATTACCAACTAAATCACGAATATAAAGTTGAGCGACTTCTTCACAATCATATTTACCAAGATTAATCAATTCCGCCGTTATGATAAGTACTTCACCTAATTTAATTTCATCGCGATCTAATCGAATGTTTTTATAACTAAATTGGTTGTAAGAAAGCCCAAAGCCGAAATGAAACTGCGGTGAAAAATGTGTATCCAAGTGAGTTGATGTCATACCAAAAGAAGTTTGTTTCGCTCTAGATTTAATCGCATCAATTGATACAAAAGTTTCCTCACTAGCCGGACGGCCACCATTTTTTTGAGAATAGTAAAGTGGTATTTGACCAACATTTCTGGGAAAAGATACAGGGAGTTTACCTGACGGAGATTTAACCCCAAACAATAAATCAGTAATCGCGGGTCCGCCCATTGTTCCTGGATGCCAAGCATATAAAAGGGCGTCTACTTTAAGCAGGATATTTCCTAGCGTTAATGGTCTTCCTGCCATAACAACTAAAATGATTTTCTTTCCTGTTTCGGCAATCGCGTGGATCAGCTGTTGCTGACTGCCGGGCAAATCAATATTTGAGCGACAATGAGCTTCACCAGATAATATGGACTCTTCCCCAAGAAACATTAAAACACAATCAGATGATGCTGCTGTTTCAATTGCCTGAGTAAATTGATCTTGGTTATTACTTCGAGTATTTTCTAGAGTTTTGCAGTAGTTAATTTTAACAGTGTCACCAACAAATTCTTTAATTGCTTGTAAGCAAGTTACACTGTGTTTTTCTTCACCATCGAAGACCCAAGTGCCTAATTGCTCATATCCATCGTTAGCGAGTGGACCAATAACAGCAATAGAATTAAGTTTACTCTTATTTAGCGGTAGAGCTTCATCGTAATTTTTTAACAGCACGCAACTTTGTAATGCAAGCTCTTTAGCAGCCAATAAATTTGACTGATTGACTAAAGATGGAAAACTAGTTGGGTTAGTGTATGGGTCTTCAAATAATCCTAATTTCACTTTGAGCTTAATAATACGACTAACCATTCGGTCAATTTCGCAAAGTTTAATTTTACCTTCGTCAATTAGATCTTTTAAATGTTCTTTGTAGGTTGTGCTGGCCATTTCCATATCAATACCGGCATTCGAGGATTGGTAGGCAGCCTCTTTGTCGTTAGCAGTAAAACCGTGAACTGTTAGTTGTCGGATAGCATCAAAATCACTAACCAATAAATCGTTAAATCCGATTTCTTTTCGTAAAACTTGTTTCATCAACCATTCATTACCAGAAGCTGGAACTCCGTTGATATCACTAAATGAAGCCATGACAGTTGCGACACCGGCTTCAACGGCAACTTTAAATGGCGTTAAATGAACATTGCGTAATTCATTTTCAGGTATGTTGACACTGGCGTAATCTCGACCACTTTCAGACGCACCATAACCAACAAAGTGTTTTGCGCAGGCAGCAATGTTTCCAGGGGTTGCTAATTGCTCACCTTGAAAACCTTTAATCATCGACGCGGCTAAAACAGCACATA
Organism: Polaribacter sp.; assembly: GCA_047633355.1. Classification (GTDB taxonomy): domain Bacteria; phylum Pseudomonadota; class Gammaproteobacteria; order Enterobacterales; family Kangiellaceae. The sequence continues at coordinate 36,239 of JBLIBL010000001.1, read as the reverse complement.
GATATGGATCTTCGCCTAATGTTTCAGCTATTCGTCCCCAACGAGGGTCGCGACCAATATCCATCATCGGCGCAAAAGTCCAATTAATGCCGCAGCTAGATGCCTCTAAAGCACTTATTCTTGCCGCAGAGCTAACTAATTCTTCTGACCAGCTAGAGGCTTGGCCTAACGGGATAGGAAAAATAGTTTTAAAGCCATGGATAACGTCTCGCCCCATCAAAAGTGGTATTTTTAATCGACTCTCTTCTACCGCTATGCGTTGCATCTCATTAATAATTTCTAGATTAACTTGATTGATTATAGAGCCAGTTAAGCCGCTACGGATGGCTTCTTTCAAGTGTTCAGGCAGCGAACCTTCAGAACTAGATTGTTGACTCATTTGACCGATTTTTTCTTCGAGAGTCATTTTGGCAATTAGATCAGAGACAAAAGTTTGTTGCTTTTCGAGTATTGGATTATTACCTTTGACTTGGCTGTTAGACATTGAAGACATAATTTTGATCCGTATACTGCTGCTCACAGAATGACTTCGAATGAGGTATTGATTGACAATGATGACGTATTTAATCTGGCCAATCAAAATAAAATTTGTAGATAATATTAATAGAATATAACGTACGAAAAATGAAACAACTTAAATAAGTTAAAATGGGCTTAATTTAGGATGATGCGGACTAAATTTAAAGATTGCTAGATTAAATTCTGAGTGACTGTTTAGTTTTTAAACGTTATCGAACTAATCGCAAGCTCTCTAGTGATTGTTCGGCCTATTCACCGCTAAATAGCGCCAACTGAACGCATTCTTATTGTATAGCTAGCGCATCTATATACTGTAAACTAAACACACTGAAAATTTTTTTGTGTCATTAGCTAAAAATAATCTAAATTGAATCAACAATACACTAGAAACACAATTAGCGAAAAAACTCATTTTAAAACTACGAAAGAAGGACAAATTCGCATCTCTCAATAATTAATAACTAGTTGCATGTAACAATGAAGACTTAGCGATATATATATCGCTTTGTGATGAGACCAATTTTTTTGTGAAAAAGCTAACAAACTAACAATATTCGGAATAACTAAATGGAACAAGCAAAAGTAGCCAAGAAAGAAACCGTCCCATTAGGGCAGAAAATTGCCTTTGGCTTCGGAATGCTAGCCAATCAAATGTTTCCTGCTGCCATGGGTATTTTTATGGTGGTATTGATACAAGATTTGAAGTTCCCCGGTTGGATGTGGGGAGTCTTATTCTTTTTGCCTCGTGTATTTGATTCTATTACGGATCCAATTATGGGCTTTATTTCTGATAACACTCGCTCGAAATGGGGTAGAAGAAGACAATTTGTGTTTCTTGGCGCCATCATTATGGGGATTTCTTTTGTCATTATGTGGCAATTACACAGAGAAAATGGAATTGCATATAACTTCACTTATTTCCTATCATGGTCTTTTGTGTTCTATTTGGGACTAACCATTTTCAGTGTTCCTTATGTTGCCATGGGATATGAAATGAGCGACGATTTCCATGAACGCACTAGTATAATGGCGGTTGCTCAATGGATCGGCCAATGGGCTTGGGTGATTGCTCCTTGGTTTTGGGTTATTATGTATGATCCGGATTGGTTTCCTAGTGCAGATGTAGCGACTAGAACCATCGCCCTTTGGGTAGGTATCATTTTTGCATTTATGGCAATGATTCCTGCAATTTTTATTAAAAGTAAATCTAGCTTAGACGACGATAGTCTCTGCCCAGTAACAGTAAAAAATATTGGTGGCAGCCTAAAAGAGCTCTGGAGAAGTTTTGTTACAGCTTTTGGCTATAAAGCATTTCGAAAACTTTGTTTCTCGACATTTTTGATTTTTAATGCATTTAACACGGTAGCTAGTTTTACTTTCCTAATTATTGTTTACTATTTATTCAATGGAGATACAACTGCTGCTGGTATTTGGCCAACGCTCTTTGGTAGTGTTGGAGCTTTAGGAACAACGTTTTTAGTCATTCCAATTACTGCATGGATATCAACACAAGTTGGTAAGAAAAATGCTTTTTTAATCTGCCAATCAATATCAATTATTGGTTATATCTTGCTTTGGTTTCTTATCATCCCAGGCAAACCCTACCTGTTTTTATTAGCACTGCCTTTCTTTTCTTTTGGTATAGGAAGCTTATTTACTCTTATGATGTCTATGACCGGAGATGTTTGTGATCTCGATGAGTTAAATTCAGGTAAAAGACGAGAAGGAATTTTTGGTGCAATTTACTGGTGGATGGTAAAATTTGGCTTTGCCATAGCAGGTTTATCAACTGGTGCAATTATAAGTCTTGTTGGGTTTACTACTGATCCTGCTACTACTTCTGAATTTGGAGTAACTGGTTTGCGTCTTTTTTTCTCAGGATTACCAATCGCAGGTACACTCTTAGCTATGGTAATTATGCGAGATTATGATTTAACAGAAGAAAAGGCCTCAGAAATAAGCGTACAGTTAGAAGCACGTAAAAGCAAAGTGAAATTATAATAAAACGTTATCTCAGTTAATGTTGATCGTATAGCGAATTAATACTAAAAATAGAATTTGATAAAAAAGAACAACAGAACTAAAGGTAATAAACAGAAGTAAGGTGGGAAAAATAAAGCGTGCCCAGCCTACAAAACTAGTGTTAAAGCCTAGCACTGAAAGTGCATAGTTTTAACTAGCGTACTGAAACAATAAAACCTAAAAATATAGCTAGTAAATGGACGAAGTTAAAAATTAAAAAAGGGGAAACATATGGGCAAAAAATCACTTTTATTACTCGGCATCATTTTCATTAATTCAACTTTCGCGGCAGTGCCACCAATTGAAGATTTTTCTCGTTACGGGCAATATACAAAAGCAATTATCTCGCCGACAGGTGAATATCTAGCGGTAGAAATGATCAACGAGTTCGGTAAAGGTGCGGTTGTAATTTTAGATATAAACGACTTGTCAAGGTTAAACTATATTTCACCGGGCAAAGAGAAAAGTCCGGCGAATCCGATTTGGGTAAATAATGAGCGACTGATTGTATCATCTACATATGATGCTTGGTTTTCAAATTCTGAAAACCTAACGGGCGATTTGTTAGCATTCAACTTTAATGGCGAGCGAACAAGACCTATTATATCAAATTATCCTATGGCTCGTGGTAAAAAAAGACTTAACAAACTGTTCGGTTATGCAACGTTTGAACATCTATTACCAAAAGACAAAAGAAATATTCTTATCCGTTTGGAGCCTTGGCAACATCAGAATACTCGAGGTGAAAAATCTAAAATTTACAAATTAAATGTTTATAGTGGTAAGGTGAAATTAATTGCCACAGCGCCTTCAAATTATGCCGATTATATATTCTCCGCAGAAGGCGAACTCAAATATGCAATCGGTTATGACAAAGAGCTAGCAAACGAAAAAAATCGAGGAGTAACACATGAGTTTAAAGATAAAAAGTGGAAAAGACTCAGAGATATTAAAGTTGATGCTTATAAATACCGAATGATAGCAGTCAGTAAAGACCCAAATAAAATTTATATTGAAGCATCTTATAAAGACTCTACCGACAAGATTTTTTTATATAATATTAGGGAAGGTACAAAAAAACTGGTTTTTCATCATCCTGTTGTTGATGCGAGTTATTACACGTTTGATAAAACTAGTAATGATTTGCTGTCAGTCTATTTCGATGCGGGCTACTCAGATGTTCATCTAGTAAACCAGGATCACCCATATTCGAAATGGTTAGCGCCATTATTTGGCGAGTTTAATGGCAATACAGTCCATATAACTAGCTCTACTGAAGATAACAAACTGATGGTATTGCGAGTTGAGAGTGCAACAACGCCAGTTCAGTATCATTTATTTAATACAGAAAAAAAATCGCTGAGGTATTTGTTAAATTCGAGAAGTTGGATTGACCCCAAACAAATGTCTGAAGCTAAGCCCTTCGGTTTTAAGGCTAGAGATGGGAAAAAGTTGTACGGCTATCTAACACGGCCAAAAACAAAAATGGATAAGCATCCCTTGATCGTGATGCCTCACGGTGGACCACATGGTGTGAGGGATTATTGGGAGTTTAATTCGGATGTGCAGTTTTTTGCGTCACGAGGGTATGCAGTATTACAGATTAATTATCGTGGTTCGGAAGGTTATGGGCTAGGTTTTTCGGAAGCTGGTTACAGGCAATGGGGAGAAAATATTCAGCATGATATTATTGACGCAACACTTTGGGCTCAAAATCAAAAAGACATCGATGAAAATCGAACGTGTATTTATGGCGCTTCATTTGGTGGGTATTCCGCATTAATGGCACCAACCATTGATACTAGTCTTTTTAAGTGTGCAATTGGGTCTATTGGAATTTATGATTTGGAAACCCTCTACGATGAAGGTGATATCCAAAACACACGCCAAGGAAGAAATTATCTCAAAAAAGTGATTGGCACTAATAAAGAGCAGTTGGATAAGTATTCACCGGTAACTCAAGTAAAAAAACTTCAGTTACCTATCTTGTTAATACATGGTGAAAAAGATAGAAGAGCAGATATTAAACATTTTGAACTGATGCAAGAAGCGCTTGAAAAGCACGAAAAATTTTTTGATAGTTTAGTTTTTGATAAAGAAGGGCACGGGCTTACATTTGAGAAAAACAGGGAAATATACTATAAGAAAATCGAAATTTTTTTGGCCGAACACTTATAGTTTATTTTATGAACCAGCTAAATAATTTTTAATTGCATCCCTGTAATTACGGCTCACTTTCACTTGATCGTATTCGCCAAGTTTTAGATAATATTCACCTTTGGTATACGGGATTACTTTTTTAATATGATTAAGGTTAACGATAGTAGAACGATGAATTCGTTTAAATATATCTGGATTTAACTTACTTAGAATGTTTTTTAGCGTACTACGTTTTATATGGGTAATTCCTTTGGAATGTAAACACACATAATCTCCTGCCGCGTCAATCCACTCAATATCGGATTGTTCTAACAATGTAATCTCATCCCTATCTCTAATGATAATTTTCTTTACAATGTTATCCTTCTTATTTTTATTTTCAACTTGCTTTTGATTTGAAAAACTTGTTTCAGTTTGATTAATCGAATTGATAGCACTGATAATTCTTGGTTTATGAGCTAACTCTTGGCCCGTTTTTAGCCTACTAATTGCTCGCTGCACGGCTCGATTGATACGTTCGCCATCGATTGGTTTTAATATATAATCAACCGCGTGTATTTCAAACGCATCTAGTGCATATTGTTCATAAGCGGTGGTAAACACGACTAAAGGTACAATTTCCATTTGTAATTGCTTAATTACTCCAAGTCCATCAATGCCGGGCATTTGGATATCCAAAAAAAGTAATTGAGGTTCTAAATCTATGACCGCTTGAATCGCTTCTCGGCCGTTTTTGCACTCGGCGACGATCTCAACTTCTTCAATTTTGTTAAGTTTTGATTTTAATAAACTCAATGCTAATGGTTCATCATCTACAATTATTGTTGTTATTCTATTCATAGTATATGGCCACGGTGATTTCTATTTGCTCTGTTATTAGCAGAAATAGTTAATGGTTCATAGGGGATTTTTATAGTGGTTTTTAACGCCCCATTCGATATTATTTTTAAATCAATCTTATAGGCACCTTCATAAAGTACTTTGAGCCTCTGATCTATATTACGTAAGCCAACACCGCGTCTGTTTGAGTTTCTAATTTTATTTCTATCCAGTTTTACCTCTAAACCTGTGTCACTCAATTCTAGGATCAACTGTTGGTCTTTAACCGATGCGTTTAAATGAATGGTTCCACCATTTTCATTTTTTGCGATAACATGTTTCATAGAGTTTTCGATAATGGGTTGTAATAGTAAACTAGGGATACTGCCCACTTTAGCTTTTTCACCGATTTGAAAATCTAGCTTTAGTCGGTCACCGAATCGAGTTTTCTCAATTTCTAAATATAAATTTAAAGCGTTTAATTCACTTTCTAAAGAGACTTTTGTGTTGGGATTATTGTCCAATGAATAACGTAAAAACTTACTTAATTGAACTGTCATTCTTTGTGCTTTTTGTGGCTCTTCTAGTTCTATTAAGGAATTAATTGCATTTAATGTATTACATAAAAAGTGCGGGTTTAACTGGTAACGGAGCATTTTAATTTGCGCATCTCTTGCGATTGTTTGAGCCGTCATTCTTTTTAATTGTTCATCTTTAATTCCGGACTCAATTCTTAACATTATTTTATGCTCATTTTGCAGTAGTTGGTAGTAGCGAATACCATGAAACATACTTGCCCAACTAAGGAAAATAAAGATACTACCAAAATACCAACCACCAAAATCGTTCCAGACATTTTTTTCCTCAGTCATATATATAAATGTGGCGATGCGTATTAAGGTCCAGACAAAAGCTACTATCAGAACAAAAAATATATTTATGCTTAATCGTAAAATAAGCGAGTGGTCCCAAACTAGCATAAAGACCCAATATAATGAAAATGATAGCGTTAGACCCAAAATTGATTGAAGTAACGTGTGGAATATGTAAGGCCAAGCATGTTGCTCGTACCAAATTGTTAATGTAATAAAGCTGACAAAGCAGAAAAACAGCCAAAAACTTAACTGTAAGAACCAAACTTGGTTAATAATATTTTTATATTCTAGCTGTCGCATTTTTATTACTACGCAAACGCCCCTTTAACTGATGGTTCTAATTAAAGCTCATTCTACTCTATTGTATTGCGTTGGGGCTAGTTAGACAGTTAATGTATAAAAAATAACCAAATATTATACCCGTTTACACGGGTAAATAATCTGGGTAGATATCTTTCATTGCTAGCTTAGGTGTTCTATCGATATTGAACAATCCCCAAAACTTTTCTGGCTCTAACGGATCTGGAGAGCCTTTCCAAGACTCATCGAAGGCTTCGAAAACGAAGGTTAAGATTTTTTCTTTAGTTGTCCACTCGAGAAGTTGTTGATAATAAATAGCTTGAAGTTCTTCGGAGGCGTTCCAAGGTTCGATGCCTCTACCATTTGATGCAGTGGTCCAGCCTGCTTCAGTGATAATGACAGGCTTGTTAGGATAATGGTTTACCACCGAATAATAGTTTTGTTTAGTAAAATCAAGTGCTTCCTCTAAGGTTTTGTATTCCCATGCAGGGTAAGAATGTATGGAAATAAAGTCTAATTCCGCGACTAAGCTTTCTAATTTATTAGTCCAAGGGACATAATTTTCACAAAAAGTAATTGGTTGTTTAATGGATGCTTTAATTCTCTTTACATAGTAAATTAAGCTTTCTACAGGAACCATGTGATCGGTCCATTCAACACTCGCTTCGTTTCCGACAGAAACTGAAAACACAATATCTTGATATTTTTGTGAAAGTTCAATCAGTCTATCAACTTGTTCATTATTGGCCTCTCGATTATCAAGCAGTTTTTGCTCACTGAAATTTGCACCCCAGGGACAATTAGGGTTGCTCATTTCAGCCCCCATGTCGACGCCGAGCATGACTCTGAAGTCTAGTTTTTCATCGCGTATCACGTCGAGCACTATATCAGCATGTGGTCCGCAATCGTACAATCTTAAAAACTTCCAGTTTCTCGAGAGGATAAGAAGATCTTCTTTTATCTCAGCATAGCTAGGATATATTCCTTGAGAAGGGTTTTGTCCTTCTCTGTAGCCTGAATAACATATGGCGTTACCGTGTTCTATTTGCATTGAAAACTCAGTTTTTAAATGTGTATTTAGTTGTTTAAACATATTTCAATTTACCTTCTTTATCCCAAAGACCCCAGTAAGCACCGACATCTCCTTCATCTGCTACTTTCCATGTTTCGTCAAAAGATGAAAAGAAGAAAATATCAATATTTTCTTCTGCAGCCCATAGATAAGTATCAATAAAATATTTAATCGCGTTTTCGTAAGATGGTAAAGCGCCCCTCTCTGCAGACCCTTGGTTTGGCCAGCCAGTTTCGCTAATAATAACTTTTTTTCCTTTGGCTGCTTTGACAGCACGGCGGTACATATCTTTCATATATAGCAAGGAATAACTTGCTGGACAACCTTCCCAAAAAGGGTAGCAATTGGCTAATATGACATCGCAAGCATCGGTGACTTTTGGATGATTCTCAAATTTAAAATAGGCATCAACATAGCCAACTTCAACCCCTGAAAGGGCGTTTTTTGCGCGTTGAATATATTCTATTAATTGGTCTTCAGACAAATCACCCCGTAACAACACTTCATTGCCTACTGCTAGAATGTTAGCATGGCCATTTTGTGCAATTTTAATTCCGTTGTTAAGTTCTTTTTCATTATTTTCAAGATCGTCATCTAGCCAGACTCCGACCATGGTTTTAAGTCCTTTACCGCTAGCAATTTGAGGTATTAATTCATTACCTTCGGTACAGGAAAATGAGCGTACCCAGTTTAGGTTGTTTTTTATTAATTCCAACCGGTCATTGATCTGATCGGCACTTATTTGTACGCCAGGACCTTGGCCTTCAACATAAGGGCTAAAACAAACGCCATGAATTTTTTTCTCTAATATTTTATTCGCAAGTGCTTGTAGTTCTTCAATCGTTAGATTAGAAAAATTAACGCCTGCCAACGACATATATTTGTTGTATTTACTCGACACGTGTTTCTCCGTAAAAATAATATTCAAACAATAAATCTTATAAAATAATCTATAGATTATTGCTGATTAAATAGTCGCTTAGACTGTATCATCAAATTAATTTGACGAATTTTGCCATTGCGTAAAAATATATCCTGGCTATAATTTTCAGTTAAGGATAAATTAGTAAAAGTTTGTTGCTCTCCGTCATCACAATTGATAGTTAGCGATTCACTTATTTGATTATTTAACTGATAAATGATAGGCACTTGGCACCACGTAAAAGCTAATCCAGAAGATGGTACGTCGATTGTTTGCCAGATGTTATCAACATCTAGATAACGAAATTTCTGTTGATCTGAAATAAACTCTCGTCGTTTGAGTAAGTCTGGTTGAAAACTAACCGTTCCTTTTTGAACTCGTATACCTAGCTCACCAAATCGTGCCAATACTTCTTCTTTTACTTGTCCAGTCATACCCGGTTGCTGGGCTCCCGCGTGCTTTGGTGTATGCGAATATGGATCCGTTGGGAAGGCTCCGTATTCTTCAGGTGTTTTGTTAAACCCTAGCCCTTGACGAACTTGGTAATAAAGCAGGCCGAGTTTTTGTGTAACACAAGAGCCTTCATTTTCAGATAATGATTTAAAGAAATTCTCTTGTACTGCGAGTAATAGTTTTGCAACCATGTGCCAGTAAATACAACCTAAACCTTCGAATCCAAACATGCCCCCCGAACGACCGGTAAAAACATGATGATTAAACACATCTTCATAAAGATCAGTTAATTGTCCACGTTCTTTGTTAACTAAATCGGCATAGCTTGTTTGCAGTTGATCTAAAGCTTTATTAAGACCGACTGAGTTTGTTAAGTTGGGATTAAAGCGAAAACTACCTTGAACATCTTTACTGATAATTTGTTCATCTTTATCTAAAAGCATTTGAGTGAGTAGGGCGCTGTGTTTGACTTTATTCACTGGAATGCAATTTTTTTCTAAGAAACTTGGTAAAGACCTATCCGGATAAAGCATTAAGCTCTTTTGATCGTCTCGATAAATACTGCTACTTAGTAACGACTCTAATACCGAAACGGTTTTTTCAGCGCTAAGACTGCCTGCACTTAATACAGCAACTTGGCCTTCTAACATAGGGTAAAGATTATCCACTTTAACCTGACTGTTTTGTAAATTAAGTAAGTTATATGCGTTGTATAAACCGTCATCGCGAAGATTAGTTTGGATAGTATGTTCAATCGCAACTAAAGCATTTTCAAGCAGTAATTCGACTTGGGTCGCCGAAAGAGATGTTTTATCATTGAAGCCATTCTGAGCGTAAATTTTAGTTCGATAATCGCTTGCAGCATTACCCAGTTTTTCCCAGCATTCAAAACGCTGTTTTGAATTGATCGGTTTACCTCTTAACAACGGTCGAAACTCGCCTAAGGTGCATGAAGTGTCGACAAGCCAGCAGCTAACTTCACTTGAAATAATAACGGAATCGATATTACCGTTAATCAATTTTTGTAAAAAACTAACATGACGTCGCAAATAGCAAAGGGTTACCATCGATAAGCCTTGACCCACAAGCGCATTATTAGCATCGTTCCACTCAGGGCGTTGTGTATTTAGCCAGATACCACCATCAAGCACTAAGTTGCCAAGTTTACTTAGTAAGCCGACTAAAAGTTTTTCCATCAAAGTCACTAAATAAACGTCACCATCATTGTCTAAAACCAGTTTGCCATCGGATCCTATTTGGCTAACCTTTGCTTCAATTTGACTTGCTAGGATTTCGTCAAACTCAACAGTATTTTTTGCATCCTTCTGTAAACTTGCAAATTCTTTGATTTTATAAGGCACGTTAGCGTAGCTAAAGATTGGTTTTGTTAATAGTTCTCCAAGTCGTAAAGGATGAAACTGGCTTGATAGTTCAAGTAATTTCTGTAAATAGATAATTTGGTGATCACCCCAATAACCAATATAACTCCATGGATCATCAGGTTCTTCAACTTCCCAGTCAATTCCTTCTTTTGTTATTCGATATGGGTTATAACCGTCCATAGTGGAAGCGTTGACGAATTTTGCTATCACACTTTCAATAAATTCTGGATAACTGAAACATAAGGCTTCCCAATTTTGAAAAATATCGCGCCAATTACCTTGGTAAGTTAATAAGCGGTTATTATCTTTATCCTTCAATTTAATTGAAAATTGATTCCACGGTCTGCTTGGATCTCCGTGTCGACGGCCGAAAGAAATTGGTAAATATTCACTAGCCAATCTTTCTAATTGTGGATCACCAAGCATTTTAATGGACGATAATATTTCAGAAATATTTTGTTTACTAGTAATCTTAGTTAAGTATTTTTCATGGCGATTAAAAACTTCGCAATTAAATAACTTAACATTAGCGGCAAAATCTTTGGTACATATATTATATTGATCATCAAAAGTTCCACCGCGCAAGATATTAAAGGTTACGTTAGCTAAATGATGAGTCGAAACTTCTTCTTCAGCTGTGGCTTGAAAACCATCGCCGCGGGACATAATGCGTGATAATTCATCACTTCCTATGTAGATTGATTGGTTAATCTTTTGGTAAACCAGATCAGCTGATGAAAGTTGCTTAATGAGATCGACAACTTCAGTTTGACTTTGCTCTATGTTGGCAACTAAACGCCACTCTTGCGAAGTTGATGCTGATAAGAATAAGCTAGTATTAACAAAGTATGCGCCGCGAATGCCACGTTTATGCCTCTCTTGCTTAATTTTTTTACGTTTCTTGAAATTATTCAACTGCTCAGAGGAAACTAGAACAGTTGGATCGTTTAACCCTAAGCAAAACACGCTATTAGCGTGCAGGGATTCAGACGGTTCTGCGCGGTCAGTAATTGCAGAATAAAGTGTGTAAAGTGCGACACCAGTTGAGTCATCTAACTCTGTCCATTTATAGGCATCAACTAAGTTGCTAGAATTAGTCTGTGTAAATCGAGGCGTCCCAGCAGGTAAAATATTTTGTAACCCATCGAGTAATTCTACTTTTATATTGCTCTTCGATAAATTTCTCAATTTACAATGACGCACAAATCCATACTCTTCGCTGGATAACCAACAATAACTAAAGGCGACTTGCAAGCTGTGATTAATCTCTTCAAAAAATAGTTTATTACCTAAAGCATTCTTGTATATGTTCCGCGATAGTTGGTAACGATTATCTTGTTCAGAATTGAAGGGTTCCCAGTCGAAAATACCTTCATTATTTTCGACTTGCATTAAGGTTTTACTACCAGTATGTAATGAACTTTCATGAATTTTGTCAACAGTGACGTATGGAAATAAAGCGGTGTCTGGTGAGCCGCGACCAGCAGTTAAACCGCCTGTTGAAGAAACGAAAAGCCAATGATCGCTATTGGATATCACGCTAACAAAAAAAGGGTTTATACAATCGACATTTTTGATCGCATAAAACCGTTCTTCGTCAATAGTGACGAATTCACCAGAGGCTTTTATATCCTCCTCTTGAGTCGGACCTATTATGTTTTTAAATTGTGGTACTGCTAAATAACTCATAGTTAAATTCTTTTTGTCAGAAATAAATTGGAATTAAACAAACTTTAGTGATCGGCTAGTCTGTAAATTCGTAAATAACCGATTTGTATTAATACTGTTCATTTGCCTATTAATGTATCATTGGTTAATTAGAATACTTATATATTACATGACAATAATCTAAGCAAGTTAGAGTGCAATCAAAATAAGTTAAGGTGGACTGTGTATGCGACTAACCGAGCAAATTGCCGCATCACTTTAAAATTAATAACATCCTTGTGAAATGAGGCTTTGATTGTTGATTAGCATTGCTAATAAACTAAGAAGTTCCAACAAAATGTCCGTTCCACCTTTTCTTTGTCCCGTTTTAGCGCATATCAGTACGTGTTACTAAATCGATGTGATACATATCTAGCCTAATTATAATAAATGACCCTGGTTATTCGATGATTTACATCAATTAATTGGCGCAGCTTTACAAACTACAACTGTTTAAGTGTACTAAAAACTTGCGGGAGAGCAAAATGACAACAATCAGCACCACGAATCGAATTACCAAAATTTTTTCGGTTTTTATAAGTATATTTTTGTTAATTGGCCTAATAAGCTGTGGCGAAAGTGTTAATACTGACGCCGATTTTGAATCGGTCGATACAACCGCACCAGTTGATTGGGTGATGGTATGGAATGATGAATTTGATGGTTCAGCCATCGATACAGATAAGTGGAGCTATGAAGTTAACTGTAATGGCGGTGGTAACCAGGAGCAGCAGTGTTATACCGCTGAGTCAGAAAATTCGTTTGTTAGCGGCGGAAACTTAAATATTGTTGCATTGCCTGCAGCGGAAGATTCACCACTGCCTTATACCTCTGCAAGGTTAAATACTAAATATAAAGGCGACTGGAAATACGGTCGTTTTGAAATGCGCGCCAAAATGCCACAAGGACAAGGCACTTGGCCGGCATTTTGGATGTTACCAACCGATGAAGTTTACGGACCTTGGCCAAAATCTGGCGAGATCGATATTATCGAAGCGGTTAATTTAAAAGTTGCTAATTTAGACGGCGTAGAAGAAGCCCATGTTTATGGTACTTTACATTATGGTTTGTCTGCACCGGATAACTCACAGAGTGGTAAAGCTTATTTGCTCCCTGGTGATGTAAACCCCGCTGATGGTTTTCACACTTATACAATTGAATGGCAGGAAGGCGAAATTCGTTGGTATGTGGATGGCTATTTGTATGCTACTCAAAGAGCATCAGAAGTTAGATTTAACAGCAAAGGTGAATCTGCAGGACTAAAACATCGGGGTTGGTTTACAGAACAATATGATATTGCGACTGGCGAGTTAGGCACCGTTTGGGATTCATCTCCTTATGACCAAGATTTTCATTTATTGCTAAATTTAGCGGTTGGTGGCAGCTTCGCTGGTGGTACTAATAACGGCGGTATCGACCCAGAAGCGTTTGCCAATGGTCAGACTTACGAAATTGATTATGTTCGAGTTTATGAATGTATTAATAACCCAGATACTGGCAAAGGTTGTGAAACTCTTCGCCCAGGATATAATAGTTTTGACGATGCATTAGTCGAAGGTCTAGCACCAATTCCTGCACCGCCTTCAACGGGCATCGCGGTTAACCTAACTATCTTTGATGATGCAGAAAACCCCGATTGGCCTCTTTGGGATTGTTGCGGTGGAACTATACCTACGGTTGAAACAGATGATGCCGAACACGGTGCGGTTGCCGAATTTGTGATTGGTGCGGAACCTACAGTTATGGGCTTTAATACTTTTGAAGCAGAGATCCAAAAAGGTTTTGATGCCTCTCCAATGTTGACTACCGGGTCAGTGTCATTTGAAATGAAGGTGGTTAACGCACCCAATGATGCTGCAGCGTCATGGAAGTTTAAAATAGAAAGTGGCGGGGCTACTGGGGCAGTTGAGCTTGACTTAACTGCAAGTGAAGAAGGTGTAGCTCCTGTAACGGGCGAATGGCAAACTTATACTTATACATTACAAACCCTTGCCGATGCCGACCTTGATTTAGGTAATATCGATGTTGTTATGATATTCCCAGCATGGGGCGCGGGTGAAGGTGCTATTTATAGAGTGGATAATGTGAGAATCGCTCAAGATTCTGCAGCTCCATCACCTGAACTTGTTTTATTTGAAGATACGACTAATCCGGATTGGCCTACATGGGATTGCTGTGGTGGTTCTGTTCCTACCGAGGAAACTGACGACGAAGAACATGGCTTGACTGCTGAGTTTGTAGTTGGTGCAGAACCAACGGTATTGGGATTCCAAGCTGTTGAAGGCGCAGAGTTTGACGCTTCATCACTACTTGCAGAAGGTATCGTTCAATTTGAGATGAAAGTCGTCAATGCACCTAACGATGCAGCATCGGTGTGGAAATTTAAAATTGAAAGTGGTGATGCAACTACGGCTGTTGAATTGGATTTAACCGCAAGTACTGAAGGGGTAGCACCGGTAACTGGCGAATGGCAGACTTATACTTTCCCTGTACAAGTGTTATTTGATGCCGGCTTAGACCTCAGCGCAATTGATGTCGTGATGGTATTTCCTGCATGGGGAACAGGCAATGGAGCAATTTTCAGAATTGATAACGCTAAAATATATAATCCAAATGCTAGTAGTGGCGGTGGTTTTTCAGGACTTGAAGTTTTTAAAGACACTGTTGTATCTGAATGGACTATTTGGGATTGCTGCGGAGGCACCACGCCAACCGAACAAACCGATGACGCCGCTCACGGTGTGACTGCAGAGTTTGTGGTTGGTGCAGAACCAACGGTATTGGGATTCTTAGCAGATGATGATGTATATTTTGACGCTTCTGCTTACCTTGGAGCCGGTGTTGTTCAATTTGAGTTGAAAGTTGTCAATGCGCCAAGTGATGCATCATCAGTTTGGACATTTAAAATTGAGGCTGGAGATGCAACCACCGCTGTTGAATTAGCTTTAACCGCAAGTCAAGAAGGTGTTGCGCCAGTCTTAGGTGAATGGCAAACATACACATATTCTATACAAGATTTGTTTGATGCAGGCTTAGATATTAGTGCAATCGATGTTGTTTTGGTTTTTCCTGCTTGGGGAACTGGCGATGGGGCTATTTATAGAGTCGATAATGTAATCATTGGTGAGCAACAAACTGTAACGCCTAGTTTACCTGAGCTGGATCTGTTTACAGACGCCACTGGAGCTGAATGGTCAATTTGGGATTGCTGTGGTGGTTCAACACCAACTGAGCAAGTTGATGATGCTGCACATGGCATGACTGCTGAGTTTGTGGTTGGCGCAGATCCGACAGTAATGGGATTTCTAGCTGATGACGATGTGTATTTTGATGCAAGCGTTCTTTTGTCAACAGGCGTTGTTCAATTTGATATGAAAGTGGTTAACGCGCCGAATGATGCAGCTTCAGTTTGGAAATTTAAAATCGAATCTGGCGATGCAACTACCGCTGTAGAGTTAGACTTAACCGCTAGCAATGAAGGCGTAGCTCCAGTTACAGGCGAATGGCAAACTTATACGTTCTCAATTCAGGACTTGTTTGATGCTGGGTTAGATATAAGCGCTATTGATGTTGTTTTAATGTTCCCTGCTTGGGGTACAGGTGAAGGCGCAATTTATCGAGTTGATAATGCAAAAATCACTGCCCCTTAAATATGTGAACAGCGTGTATATAAATAAAAAAATAACCTTAATGACAACGAATTTGAATTAAAAGAGTAGGGAAATTATGAAAAATATTACCTTTAAAAAACAACGCCTTGCAGCCACTATATCAATGCTGCTTGGTACCAGTGTTATCGCGCCAATTTACGCGCAGGAGTCAGAACAAGAAGGGCCTCAAACGGCTGTTAATACCGACGCAGAAGCGATAGAAAATGATGAAGAAGCCGAAGGGCAGGTTGTTTTTGTTACTGGGATACGAGGCAGTTTAATTCGTTCTATGGATATGAAACGCGATGCCATTGGTGTAATGGATGCTATTTCTGCGGAGGAAATGGGTAAATTTCCAGATGCTAACTTGGCGGAATCTTTACAGCGTATCACTGGCGTAACAGTCAGTCGTACCAACGGTGAAGGAAGTGAAATTACGGTCCGTGGATTTGGACCTGATTTTAACTTAGTCACTCTTAATGGACGACAAATGCCAGGTACCGGTAATACGCGCTCTTTTAAGCTTGAAAACCTTTCCTCAGAAGGAGTCAGCGCTTTAGAAGTATTTAAGACTTCTAGAGCAGAAAATCCAAGCGGTGGCTTAGGTGCTACCGTTAATATTGTAACCACTAAACCACTAGCCTCGCCGGGACTTAAATATTCAGTTTCGGCTAAAGGTATAGTCGATACTTCGAATGTTGCAGGTGATGATATCACTCCTGAAATTGCCGGTGTGTATAGTAATACTTTTGTAGACGACACCTTTGGTGTGGCGATATCTTTATCTTCGCAACGACGAGACTTTCAACAACAAAGCGCTAATGTACCTGGTTGGCAAGCAGATCAAGGTTTAGGTGATGCTACAGGCGATGATGCCATTGATAATAGGCCTGTTGACGTAAATGGCGATCCTATCGGCCACACTTATTTCCCAAGACAAATATCTTATAATCTTAATGACGTTCAGCGCGTAAGAGATAATGGTCAACTGACTTTGCAATGGGCTCCTGCCGATAATATGGTTGCTACTTTAGATTACACCGCTTCACGAGCGGAAACAGCAACCTCTGGTCGAGGCTTTGGTGTTTGGTTTAACTTTGGCGGCAATATTAATTCTTATGAACTAGATGAGAATGGCACAGCTATTCGTTTCTCTGAAGCGAATAATGATTACGCACATTCAGCCAATAAAGAAACACTTTTAGTTGAATCTGAATCTATAGGCTTAAATTTTGAGTGGCAAGCGACGGATGATTTACATTTTGAATTTGATTACCACGATTCAGAAAGTACTACAGATAATGGTGCTGATGACGGCAGCCATCACTCAGGAAACGTTATAATTTCCCCCAATAATATAGTGATTAAAGAATACGATTACTCAACCGGTGAAATACCTAACTTTATAATGACTTGGCCTAACGGGGCAGCAGAAGCAAGTCCTGGTGATTTTGACCCTTTATTTGCTCAATTTGGTCGAGCAGAAGGGAAATCCACGGTAGAGCAGTTCCGCCTTAACGGTGTATGGGAAAACCCAGGTAATAGTTTTTTCATCAACACTAAATTTGGTATCGCATCAACTACGCAGACTTTTGGTGGCTATGCCGCAAATAACGGTAATCAAGGTCCTAACGGATATAACGGTAATCAGGGTATTTTTCCTGATAGTATGTTTACTCGCCAAAATACTGGCAACCTTCTTGACCAGTTTGATGGCGGTGGAAGCGCTTTAACCACAAACTATTATTATACATTTGATTATGATGAAGCGGTTGCGCGTATGGCTGCATTTTTCTCACCTTTTGAAACCGAAATTACAGGTCTTAGAGAACTTCTTGGAATCACAGAAGAAACTCAAAGTGCTTACATGCAAGGCTCTTTTGTATTTGATATTAGCGGGATCCAACTAGACGTAACTGCTGGATTTCGTTACGAACAAACAGATGTAGTGAGTGAAGTTAGGCAAAAAGTTGAAGATATTATGGTTTGGTCAAACCCGACTGAATGGCAACTGCGATTTACGGATAGTACTTCGGGATTGTTGGTTACAGAAGGCGAGCATGATCTTTTCTTACCCTCTATTGATATAAAGGCTGAAGTATACGAAGATGTTATGGTAAGGGCTTCAGCAGGAAAAACCGTAAGTAGAGCTCCTTTAGGCGCACTTGCAGGAGCTCGATCACTTTCACCTAGTCCTAAACCTGGAAGCCGAACAGGGGGATCAGGAAATACTAATTTACAACCATTTGAATCAACCAATATTGATTTATCCGTCGAGTATTATTACGGTGAGGGCAGTTTTGTTTCTTTAGGCTTTTTCAAGAAAGATGTTGATAACTTCATTCAAACTTCGCTTTCCACAATTACAGTTGATGGCATTAGGGATCCGTTTAATGGGCCAAGAGCTACGGCAGCAAGAGCTGCGTTAGCTGCTCGAGGTGAACAAGAAACGGTAACTGCTGTTTGGAATGAAATAATTGCAATGGGTGGTGGAATTGATGACGATTGTTGCGAGACTCAAGTAATTGTTCAAAATGATGATGATCCGTTAACTGAATGGTTGGTTAGCCAACCAGGAAATGGGGATTCTAAATCAGTAAAAGGACTAGAGTTTTCGGTTCAACATTTATTTGGCGACTCAGGTTTTGGAGGAGCATTTAACGCTACATTGGTTGATGGTGACGTAGAATATGATGTCAATAACTTCGGCGGTATACAGTCTCCGTTGGTCGGACTAAGCGATTCTGCTAACTTACAAAGCTTTTACGAAAAAGATGGATTGTCAGTAAAAGTAACTTACGCTTGGAGAGACGAATACTTGATTGGGGTTGGTCAAGCACAAGGATCGGCAGATAATCCGCCTCAGTTTGGTGAAGAGTTCGGTCAATGGGATCTAAGTGTTAACTACGATGTTAGCGATGAGTTAACCGTCTTTTTTGAAGGTATAAATCTTAACAATGAAACAGAGCGGACTTTTGGACGTTATAAAGAGCAGTTTTTGAGTGCTCGTCAGTATGGATCTAGATATACATTAGGAGCAAGGTATACTTTCTAAGTCTTTGATTTAGTGGAATCAAAAAACCGCCGTTATGGCGGTTTTTGCTTTAACTAATAAAACATTAAAATTTATCCTGCTAGAGTTTAATTATTTAAGGGCTCAGTGGTATAGTAGTTTTAACTTAAACTTTATCAGTTCTGGAAGTCAATTAAGTGAGCAAGCAAGTTAAAAAAGTAATAATAATTGGAGGCGGTTCTGCTGGGTGGTTAACTGCCGGAGTGATCGCTGCCGAACATCTTTCACAATCAGAAAACGGTATTCAAGTAACATTGATTGAATCGCCAGATGTGAATCCAATTGGAGTTGGCGAAGGTACTTGGCCGACGATGCGATCGACGTTAAAAAAAATGGGGATCAGTGAAACTGATTTCTTCCGTGAATGCGATGCTTCATTTAAGCAAGGAGCAAAGTTTGCTAAGTGGGTAACGGGGGCGGAAGACGATTGGTATTATCATCCGTTAGTATTACCAGAAGGTTATGAGAATATAAATTTAGCGCCTTATTGGCAAAAACATGCGGATAAAATTCCTTTTGCCGATGCCGTAAGTTTTCAAGGTTATTTATGCGAAAAAGGATTAGCGCCAAAACAAAATACAACTCCTGAATATGCCCATGTGGCTAATTATGCGTACCACTTAGATGCTGGAAAGTTTGCAATGTTTTTACAGAAACATTGTGTGGTAAAGTTAGGCGTTAAACATATTTTAGATCACGTCACTGAGATTAACCCAACTATTGATGGTGATATTGAATCAGTCACTACTAAAAACAATGGCAAGATTGAAGGCGATCTGTTTGTTGATTGTACTGGGTTTGCATCTTTACTATTAGGTCAACATTATAAAATTCCATTTGTTAGCAAGAAGCATATTTTGTTTAATGATACGGCGTTGGCGGTTCAAGTGCCTTACTCATCTGAATCTAGTCCAATAGCATCACATACTATTTCGACTGCGCAAGACAGCGGTTGGATTTGGGATATTGGTTTACCATCTCGACGTGGAGTGGGTTATGTTTACTCAAGTGCACATTGCAATGATGAAGATGCGGAAAACACATTGCGTGAATATATACGACCAAGCTTAGGAAAAAAATCTGATGATGTAGCTCTTAGAAAAATATCGATAAACCCTGGGCATCGTGAAAAATTTTGGCACAAAAACTGTGTGGCGGTAGGAATGGCTGCTGGCTTTTTGGAACCGTTAGAAGCATCAGCACTAGTGTTAATTGAATTGTCAGCAGCAATGATTAGTGAACAACTACCTAGAACAAGAAGTGTTATGGATATCGTCGCAAATAGATTCAATCAAAAATTTTTATATCGATGGGATCGAATTATTGATTTTCTAAAACTGCACTATATTTTAACAAAAAGGACTGATTCTAAATATTGGATTGATAACTGCAAACCAGAAACAATTCCAGAAGATCTAAAATCAATGCTTGAGTTATGGCGTTACCATTCTCCTTGGCATAGTGACTTTACCCAAGTCGATGAAGTGTTCCCATCTGCTAGCTATCAATATGTATTATACGGAATGCAGTTTGAAACTTTAAAAAGTGAAACGGTTAGACGCACGGATGATTTAAATATGGCTAATCAATGCTTTCAAAAAAATGAACAGCTTAGCCAAAAATTACTAAACGGTTTACCGAGTAATAGGGACTTAATTAACAAAATATATCAATTTGGATTACAGAAAATTTAAACTTTAAATTGTTAAAAAACTAAAGCGGACTTTATAATGTCAAATCATCAATTACTCGATAATATTACTCATAAAAATTTGAAAATCATCACTAAACAAGGAAAGACATTTGGCGATAACGCAAGTTATACACAAATTGTACTTTCTGAATTCCGTAATCTGCAAAATCACTACCCAATATTTTTCCGAAAAAATACTGAAAACGGACAGTTTGAAGTGATTGCGTTATTTGGATTTAATAATGAAGAAAATTTGTTTTTAGACGAGAATAATTGGAATGCTAGTTATATTCCTTTAACGATCCAAAGAAGACCCTTTCTAATAGGGTTTAAAGACGTTAACCAGCAAGGAATAATTTCTCAAGAACCGGTGGTTCATGTTGACATGGATAGTCCACGAATCGACTCTTTAGAAAGTAAAGGTAAAGTTGAACATGCCATTGATAGCCAGCCAGTTTTTCTAGAACAAGGTGGTCAAACGGAGTTTCTTCAGAACAAAAGTGTTATCTTAAATGAAATTCATGAAGGGCATAAACATACCAAGTTATTTATCGATACGCTTTTAGAAAAAGACTTGATCGAACCGGTAACTGTTAAAGTTGAACTAAATGATGGTACCAAGAACGAACTCAAGAATTTATATACTATTAATGAAGAAAAAATTAATAACTTATCAAACGATGATCTAGTCAGTTTTCACCAACAGGGTTATTTACAACATATTTATATGACATTTGCTTCGA
Organism: Polaribacter sp.; assembly: GCA_047633355.1. GTDB lineage: Bacteria > Pseudomonadota > Gammaproteobacteria > Enterobacterales > Kangiellaceae. The sequence goes on along the minus strand of JBLIBL010000001.1, from coordinate 14,849 downwards.
CATCTAATTTATCCAACTTAATTGATATGAAAAATCAACAATTAAAAAAAGATTAATTTGAAGTTGATGTTAAATATTCCGAATAAAGTTAAAGAAATAAACTCAAGTAGTTTCGAGGATTTAACTGATGAATTGCTGACATCTCAAAAACCTGTTATTTTACGTGGTTTAGTTAATCATTGGGAACTAACAAAAAAAGGAAAAGAGTCGGACGATTCCGCACGGAAATATATAAATAACTTTTACAATGATAAACCCGTACATATTTTAACTGCTCCCGCAGAGGTAAAAGGTCGTTACTTTTATAATGATGATTTAAGTGGTTTTAATTTTGAAAGAAAAAATGCTTTACTTTCAAATGTATTAGAAGAGATTATTTCGAAATCGACTCAACCAAACTCAAAAACACAATATGTTGGTTCGACTTCTGTTGATCATATCTTACCGGGTTTTAGAAACGAAAATGATATTCCGAAATTAAAAGATGATTCATTGATTAGTATTTGGATAGGTAATCAATCTCGAATAGCCGCGCACTATGATATTCCAGAAAATTTAGCATGTACGGTTGTTGGTAAACGACGTTTTACTTTGTTTCCACCAGAACAATTAGAAAACTTATATGTTGGACCATTAGATTTTACTCCAGCAGGTCAACCTGCAAGTTTAGTTGATTTTCATAATCCTGATTTTGAGATATTTCCAAAATTCAAAGAAGCTATTAAAAATGCGCAAGTAGCTGAGCTTGAAGCGGGTGATGCGATTTTTATTCCATCCATGTGGTGGCACCATGTTGAAAGTTTAAGTCAGTTTAATGTATTGATTAATTATTGGTGGCGCCAAGTTGGCTTATATATGGGTGCGCCGTTAGATGCATTAAATCACGCACTTTTATCAATTAAAGATTTGCCTGAAGAGCAACGGAAAGCTTGGAGAAACATTTTTGATTATTATATTTTTTCACCACAGAATCAAAATCATATTCCGCAAGATAAACGGGGAGTATTAAATCCCATTGATGAGAATCTTGCAAGACAACTAAGAGCTTTACTATTAAATAGACTTAATCGTTAACTTTGCGCGTAAATAAGTATTCATTGCCAATCCATCGCTAAAAAAAACCCTTTCACCGCTTTAATATTGTTAAAAAAACCAATATATATATGGTAGTGGTTAACCTACTCGCATTTTTTCATGCAAGTAAAAATAATAATATTTAGCTCATCATAGGGGATTGTGTTTTGACAAAAAATAAGAGATTTTATCAATTTATAAACAACTGGGTATCGACATTATTTGCGGTTGGTATTTTATTTGCTGTTGCAGCTTGTGGTTCTAGTAGTACGACTCCAGAACCTGATTCAAACCCAGCACCTATTAATTCAGCGCCAGTTATTTCAAGTACAGCGTTAACTAGCGTAGAAGAACTTCAAGATTATAGTTATACGTTAACCGCAACTGATGCGGATGGTGATGCTTTAACGATGTCTTCCGCAACTATGTCTGATTGGTTAGCTTTTGATACAGCTACAGGAGTCTTATCTGGAACGCCAACGACAACTGATGTCGGTGATCATGCGGTGACGTTATCAGTGAGTGATGGGACTGTTCAAACGGATCAAGGTTTTACTATCAGTGTTACCGCAGCACCAAACAATGCGCCAGAGATTACCAGTAGTGCACTGTTAACCGCAACTGATGGAGAGGCCTATAGTTACACTTTTACAGCAACAGATGCAGATGGCGATACATTGACAATGTCATCGGCCAACACGCCTGCATGGTTATCTTTTGATGATTCAACGGGTATTTTATCTGGCACACCAGCAACAGACGATGTCGGTGAGCACGCTGTGACATTGTCGGTAAGCGACGGAACAGATCAAACGGATCAATCATTTACTATTGCAGTTGCTACGGCGCCAAATAATGTTCCAGTAATTACTAGTACCGGCATATTAACGGCTACAGATGCCGTCGCTTATAGTTACACTCTTACTGCGACGGATGCAGATGGCGATACATTAACTATGTCATCAATGAACACACCCGCATGGTTGTCTTTTGATGAATCAACAGGTATTTTATCAGGTACACCAGCTACAGCTGATGTTGGCGATCATATAGTGGCTCTATCAGTAACTGATGGCACAGATCAAGTTGACCAAGATTTTACAATTAGCGTGATGGCGGCTACAACAACTAATTCTCTAGTGATTTTTGACGACGCGCAAAGGGCTGATTGGCCTGCATGGGATTGTTGTGGTGGTTCAACCCCAATGGAAGTTACAGACGCTGATGCTACGTATGGTGCAGCCATGGAGTTCTCGATTGGTATTGATGCTACAGTTATGGGCTTTACCGCTAGAGATGCTGATGGTGCTGTTGGTGGAACGCCATTTGATGCATCCGCAATGGCTGACGAAGGCACGCTAGTTTTTGATTTAAAAATGACGGCTTCGCCAGGTGATACAGCGTGGAAATTAAAGATCGAAAGTAACAACGCGGCGTCTTTTGTTGAGGTCGATTTATCCACTAGCGAAGAGGCGCATGCTGCGCCAGTGATGGATACTTGGCAACGTTATACTTTTAATCTGGCTGATCTGTCCGCTTCAGGTCTCGACCTTAGCGCGATTGATGTCGTGTTGGTATTCCCAGCATGGGGAGCTGGTGATGGTGCAGTTTATCGTCTAGATAACGTTCAAATATTGCCGGATGGAAATGCTGGAAACGGCGGCGGTGGTGATATTGACCCATTAGTTGTATTTAATGATGCAGAAAGGGCTGATTGGCCGGCTTGGGATTGTTGCGGTGGTTCAACCCCAATGGAAGTTACAGACGCTGATGCTACATACGGTGCAACGATGGAATTCTCGATTGGTATCGATGCAACAGTCATGGGATTTACTAGTAGAGATGCTGATGGTGCTGTTGGCGGTACGCCATTTGATGCATCCGCAATGGCTGACGAAGGCACGCTAGTTTTTGATTTGAAAATGACGGCTTCGCCAGGCGACACAGCGTGGAAATTAAAGCTAGAAAGTAACAACGCGGCAACTTTTGTTGAGGTCGATTTATCCACTAGCCAAGAGGCGCATGCTGCCCCAGTGATGGATACTTGGCAGCGTTATACTTTTAACCTGGCTGATCTGTCCGCTTCAGGTCTAGACCTTACCGCGATTGATGTTGTATTGGTATTCCCTGCATGGGGAGCTGGTGATGGCGCTGTTTATCGTTTAGATAATGTCCAAATCTTACAGGATGGAAACGCAGGCGGTGGTGACGTCAATAACGGTACTCAAATCGATTTGCCGATTAATTTTGATGACGCAGGTGTCGACTACACAGTTGAAGATTTTGGTGGAAATGCGACAGTTTTAGTTGCTGATCCGGTCGATGCTGCGAATGGCATGGTCGCACAAAGCACTAAAACTTCAACAGCTGAAACTTGGGCCGGTACTACTATGAGTACCGGTGATGGACTTGCGACGGCTGTGCCGTTAACACTTTCAGATTCAATTATGAAAGTTTGGGTTTATTCACCTGATGCAGGTATTCCAGTTCGCTTAAAAATGGAAGATCGTCTTGACCCTACGCGTTCTGTTGAAACAGAAAGCATGACAACTACGGCTAATAGTTGGGAACAGATAAGCTTTGACTTTGCCAACGAAGCGACCGGTACTGCGGCATTGGATCCTAGTTATACTTTTGATAAAGCATCAATATTTTTCAATTTTGGGACTGATGGTGCGACTGCAGGAGAGAAAGTCTATTACTGGGATGACATCACTTTTGGTCAGTAACAATAAAGTGTGCCGGCTAATTAGTCAGCATCTAAAATAACTCCTTGGTTAGGGGATTTACGAGTGTATTTGTAAATCCCTTTTTTTATGAAGTATATTAAGAATAAAATAAAATAAAATAAAATAAAATAAAATGAAATTAAAATTAGCGATGCGTATATTATCTATGTCTGTTGGTCTTGGTTTGTTATCAAACTGTGCCATGGAAAATGCGTCAATGTATGATTCAGTAAAGAATAATATTGCAGCTCAAGTTTCAGACTGCTCTGTTGATTCATCTATTAGTCCCTTTTCAAATCCGTTAATTTCTTCAATCTCAGAGATTCCTCAAGTTGTTGCTAATATGAGTTTGCAAGAAAAAGTTGGTCAAATGGTGCAAACGGATATTACTGTGATAACTCCAGATGAAGTTCGAGAACATAAAATTGGTTCAATTATAAGTTTAACCCCTAATGGGGAACTTGGTACGAGTATAGCGTGGCGTAAAATGGTTGATAGTTATCAATCGCAAGCACTTAAAACTGATAAAGCAATCCCACTTGTCTTCGGAATTGATGCAGTTCATGGTCATAGTTATTTTGATGGTGATTCAGTCATCTTACCGCATAATATAGGTCTAGGTGCGACTCGTAATCCAAAACTTGTTAAGCAGTTGGCTAAACTTACGGCAAAAGAATTATCGGCTACCGGCGTTCGTTGGACTTTTTCACCAACGATTGCAGTGGCAAGAAATATTAGATGGGGTAGGACTTTCGAATCTTTTGGTGAAAGCGTTGAACTGCAAAGAATGTTTACCTCAGCAATGGTTGAAGGATATCAAGGAAATAAATTAACCGATATTCACTCAGTTGGAGCAACCGCTAAACATTTTGTCGCGGATGGTGCTACTTACGATGGTAAGGATCGCGGAGATGCAATACTTTCAGACGAAGAGCTTCGTTCAATTCATTTACCAGGATTTAGAGATGCTATAGATAGAGATGTGGTTTCCGTGATGGCATCTTTTAGCAGTTTAAATGGCGATAAAATTCATGGCTCTAAAGATTTATTAACGGATCTCTTAAAGAAAGAATTGGCTTTTAAAGGCGTTGTGATTACCGATTGGGAAGGTATTCAAACAGGCGGTTTAACTTTAAAACAAGGGCTAAACGCAGGTATTGATATGTTTATGTTTGCGCAATCTTGGAAAACAAGTATGCCTGCCATCATTGATTTAGTTGAAAAAGGTGAAATACCTAAGTCTCGTATTGATGATGCTGTCACCCGAATTTTAACTATGAAATTGAAACTCGGTTTATTTTCCAAGCCAATGAGTTCTTCGGCGTGCGCAGATTCATTAGGCTCTAAAGAACATCGTCAAATCGCTAAACAAGCGGTACGTGAATCTTTAGTTCTTTTGAAAAATAAAAATAGAACCTTACCTCTAAACAAAAATAATAAGGTTATTGTAGTGGGCTCGCATGCTAACAATATTCCTTATCAGTGTGGTGGTTGGACAAAAAAATGGCAAGGTGCGCACCATGATCGATTTAATAATCCTCAAAGAGTAGTGCTAGGTGCAACCAGTATTATCGATGGCATTAAAAATATTATTGGTGAAGAAAATGTTATAGACGCTGGTGATATTGAATTTCATGAAGATGCAGAAACTGTCATAATCGTAGTTGGTGAAAAACCTTACGCAGAAGGTTTTGGTGATCGTTCTGCCGCTGACTTAACTTTGTCCGTGGAACATGAAAATTTAATAAAAACTTATCACGATGCAGGTAAAAAAGTGGTCACCATTTTAATTTCAGGAAGACCGCTCTTAGTTAATCAACAAATTGAACAATCTAATGCATTTGTTGCCGCTTGGTTACCTGGATCCGAAGGTCAAGGAATTGCCGAAGTGCTATTTGGCGATTACGGCTTTAGTGGTCGATTAGGATTTTCTTGGCCTAAAAATGCAGAGCAAATTCCGATTCATATGGGTGACCCTGATTACAAACCACTTTTTGAATATGGTTATGGTTTGGAATATTAACGCAAAACAGATATAAAAAATTAATATAAAAATTAACATAAAAGTTTAAATGAAAAATTGATCTTGAAAAAGAATAGGATTTACAAAATGAATAAGTTATATCGACTGACTTTGATTAAACAAACGTTGCTTAGTGCATCGCTAATATCAATAGCATCAGCTTGTGGTGGAGGCTCAGACGAGCAGTCGGAGGTTGGTGTATTGACTTCAGCTCAAAATCCATCGTCACTAATCATCGAAACATTCAAAGCTAGCGAAGCAGTTTTAACGCCAAATATTCCTACCGAAGGTTGCGACAATAACACCACAGATGAATCGAAAGCATTTAATGACGTTAGTAAAAGCGCAGGCCTATGCTATGAAACTTCTAAAACCCCAGAAGATAGCACTGCTTCTAGAGTTGCTGGTGGAATCGCGGTTAATGATTACAATTCTGATGGTCTATTGGATATTTATGTCACTCACGGTCGAAACACTTCTGGAAAACTCCTTAGTTTAAATAACGATAATAGTTTTTCTGACGTAACGGAGCAGGCCGGAATTTCGGTTCAATCAACAGACCATGGCGGTATCTTTTTTGACATTAATAATGATGGCTATACTGATTTAATTAGCGTTCAAGAAGCGCCATCTCTTTTACAAGTTTTTGCCAATTTAGGTGACGGAACTTTCTCAGAAATAACAGATTCAACAGGGTTAAATTTGACTAAAGTTGCTTACACGATAGCTGCGGGCGATCATGATTTAGATGGTGATTTAGATTTAATGTTTGCACATTGGCGCCCAGATGAAGAACAAAACAGTCGGGAGTATTTATGGCAAAACCAAGGTGATGCGACTTTTCAGGATATTAGTGAAATGATCGAGATTGGAAAATTTGAAGCTGGATCGGAAGGTCAAGAACCCGTAAATGAATTCGAATATTCCTTCACACCAATTTTTGCCGACATAAACAACGATCAGTACCCCGACTTGCTGGTTGCGTCAGATTGGGGCTCAAGCCAAACGTTCATAAATAACGGTGGAACGGCACTTACCAATACAACAACTTTTACGATTAATGATCGTGCCGGAATGGGAGCTGCCGTCGCTGACTATGATAATGACGGCGATCTTGATTGGTTTGTATCTTCCATTGGAGATACCAGAGAACAATTTCTGAGAGTGGGACTTTTTGATGGTAATCGCCTCTATCAAAATGATGGTATGGGTAATTTTACTAACGTCACTGATACCGCTGGGGTTCGACAAGGTTATTGGGGATGGGGCAGTTGTTTTGCTGACTTTAATAGCGACGGTTACGAAGATTTATTTATTGTTAATGGTTTTGATGGAATGAGTGAAGATGATCCTAATAGACAAACCTACATACCTTTTATTGTTGATCGAGCTGTACTTTACATCAATAATCAAGATGGAACTTTTACTGAGCGAGGTGTAGAACTTGGAATTACACATACTGCTATGGGAAAAGGTCTTGCTTGTTATGATTATGATCGTGATGGTGATTTAGATATGTTGATTGCCAACAATGGCGAGTCGCCGAGTTTGTTTAGAAATAATAATTTTTCCGAGAACAATAACTTTTTAAATATTCGCCTAAAAGGCCTAGCAAAAAACCCACAAGCAGTTGGCGCTAAAATATACATTACGATTGATGGTAAGACGCAAGTTAGAGAGTTACAACTTGGTAATAATTATGTTTCTCAAAATCCCGTGGAAGCGCATTTTGGATTGGGAGCTAGTCAAATCGTTAGTAAAATTAGAATTGTATGGCCTGGGTTAACTGCGGGTGAAAATGAACTAGTCGAAATAGAAGCGAATCAATTTTTACTGATTCACCAGCCTGAGTTCTAACTGGTATTGTCGATTCGTCGATTTGCGAACCCTTAATTGAGTTTATTTATGAAATCTACAGTTCTATTATGCAGTATTTTTTCAATTGCCTTATTGTCTTGTTCGACAATGGGTTCTCCAAAAACATTAATTGACGAACCTTTGATTGCCTACCCTGAATATACTGGCGAATACGCTGGTTTCCATCTAGTGCTGGATGACCGATTCAATCATTTCAATGATGCTCTTTGGGATAAAGGTGATGGCGGCGTGGGAGGCGAAACACTTTGCCGCTTCCAGGATCAGGGTGTACAGGTAGTGGATGGTGTATTGGAGCTTGTAGTTCGCAAGCAGCACGTCTTACCGAGCTGGTCTGCGGATCATCAACAGCAGAAAGGTGACTATGGTTTCTCTTGTGGAGAGGTGCGTACAGTCCCTGACAAAAAAATTCGTTACGGACGTATCGAAGCACGAATGAAAGCGCCTGCGCGAGAAAAAAGCTCTGGCTACATCTCCTCTCTATTTACTTACACCAATGATTTTAAACGTAATGAACCTAAAGCCGGTAGTCAGGAGTGGGAAGAGATTGATATCGAATTGGAAGGCCATCGGCCAGACAAATTTCAAGCGAACTTAATCTATGGTAAAAATACTTGGGAATGGTGGCGAACGCGCGTTTACGGCGCTTGGGAAGATAAAATCGCCGTTGCTCCAGTCGATCAATGGCGTGTATTTGCTATTGAATGGGTTCCCGATGCGATCCGATGGTATGTGGACGGTAAGTTGGTCAAAATACTTACTCTGGAAGACATTGATTGCAAGCCAGAATGCGTCTCACCACAGGAAATTCTTACTCCTATTCCGGACAACTTAACCAGTATTATTATGAACTTTTGGATTCCCAATGACATTATTCAAGACGAATTTGGTGGCAATAAACGAAATAACGTCTATCCAATGAAAACCCAATACGACTGGCTTCGTTACTATCAACTGGATTCTCACCCTTTGAAGACGTGGTGACTTAATCAAGAACCTGAAAATTTTTAGCAATCAAGCTTAGCTCCACGACATAGTCGCAATTTTTCTTAACTAAACAATTTTATTTTTGGAGATTATATGAAATCTATTTTAGCCCTGATTGTTATGCTGCTGCTATTGTCCGCATGCTCAAACAGCAGCGTAACACCGGATAATAACGGCGAAGCGCCCGCCGTAGCTGGTTGGAAGATCGACTTCCTTGACGACTTCAATACATTTAATGCTGACAATTGGCAAGACCAGATGATTTGGGTTAATGATGAACATCACTGCTACGTGCCGGATGGCCAATTCAATACCAGAGAAGTGAGTGAAGGCACATTGAAAATAAGGTTGGTTGACCTTGGTGAAAAGCGACCTTGTGACAACTTAGATAAAACAGGTAAGAAACATCCTGATACCCAATATGTTGCAGGCCGTATTGCATCCAAGAATCGTAAAGAATTTATTAAAGGCAAGTGGACGGCTCGGCTAAAGGTTGAAAACAGTGGTCAGTCTGGGATGTTCCCCGCGTGGTGGTTGTTGGGTGCTCTAAATAATGAAGCCCCTGTTGAGGAGCCAGACGAGACTGTATGCTGGCCGATGACCGGTTCGGGAGAATTAGATATTTTTGAACATCATAGTGACGGCGGGCCAGACCATTATGCTGCCCGAGCGATAGAGAGCCTTGGGTATTGCGGTGGTGGTGATTGGCAGTCGATGATGTTAGTACAAAAAGCGGCTCTTGGTGAATACCATGATTACTCCGTTGAGTGGGTCGGCAATGACATCATCTTCCGTTTGGATGCAAAAGAGGTTTTTCGGAGTGTTGGTCAAGGAGATAAATTCCCTGAGCCGTTGTTCGCTATCCTGAATTTTGCCAAGATTAATGACTCACCAATGACCTCGAAGGAATGGGTCATGGAGATCGACTGGGTGAAGCACGAAGCTAAATACTAAAAACTTAAATAAAATTGACCGGAATGAATACTCCAACAGTTTAGAATTATTATAATCGGAATATTTTTGATAAAAACGGTCTTAACCATTTTTAGTCTTTCCGGTATTTTCGTTTATTTCTGACGATTGTTTTAGGGGTTCTTACATTAGCCGCAATTTACCAATTGAACTACATCTAATCTATTAAGCTTGAATAAATTGAAACTAGATAAGTGAGTAGCGAGTTTTGCAGACCACAACGATTAACTAAATTTGTAAGACTGTTATTGTAATCAAACTAGAACCAAACTTTAATGACTGATTTATCGAAGAACGTGATATGTTCGAAAACTAATATCGAAAATGAGATGACTTCTTCTAAATTCATCGCTGGTTATTGGCGCTTGCATTCATGGTGTTTTACTACTCAACAATTAGTGGCGTTTGTTGAACAACATATGGAGCTAGGGATTAACAGTGTTGACCACGCATGGATTTATCAAAGTGAGAAAATATTTGGTAAAGCAATAAAACTATCACCCAGCTTACGTAATCAATTACATATTATTTCTAAATGTGGCATTAAGCCAGGGAATCGAAATTTAGCTAAAAGTGAACCCTTTTTATACGCACGCGAAACTTCTCATTATTCTAGCAACGCAAAAACTATTATTACTTCTTGTGAGCAATCATTAACAGATTTGAACACGGACTATATAGATCTGCTACTTTTACATCGTCCAGATTATCTAATGCCTATTGATGAAATAGCAAATGCGTTCGATAAGTTAAAATCCTCCGGGAAAGTAAAGCACTTTGGAGTGTCTAACTTTAGTCGTGATCAATTTAAACTATTACAATCCGGGCTGAACATCCCATTGGTAACTAATCAAATAGAATTTTCACCAATGCAAACTAGTGCGCTTAATTCAGGTGTGTTAGAACAGAGTCAAATTAATAATATAGGTATAATGGCTTGGTCTTGTTTAGCGGGCGGAGATCTATTTCGCTCAGATTCTGAACAAGCCAAACGAGTCAGATCGACTTTACAGCTAATAGCTGAGGAGATAGGCGCGGATAATATTGAACAAGTCGTTTATGCTTGGTTGTTAAAACATCCATGTAAAATCTACCCAATGATTGGCAGTAGTAAAATTGAACGTTACAAAAATGCAGTAAAATCACTTCAGCTAAATCTAGACCACGAACATTGGTATCAAATACTAGAAGCATCCAGAGGATGCTCGGTCGACTAATTAGTTTTCTTTAACGCAAGCTCTTGCTCTATTTTTTTTACCATGTCGCGATTTATTTTATAAAAAATAATCGCAATTGCACTTAAAATAGAAACAATTGCTGGAAATATACTAAACATAAACCGAATTCCATCTAGCGAAGCTTCGGATTGAATTTGATTAGCAATAAACCCAAATGACGCAAGAATGATTCCCGTTAGTCCCGCACCAACTGCGAGTCCCATTTTATGTGCAAACTGAACAGTTGAAAAAACTAACGCAGTGGTTCGGCGGCCTGTTTTCCATTCGCCGTAATCGGCTGTATCTGCATACATAGACCAGACTAAAGCTGGAGTTGGACCTAATATTAGGTTTCCGATGCAGTTAACCGCAACCATTAGCCAATATTGATCAGGTGGAATGATATAAAAAATAGCCATAGACGCAGCGTTTAATAAGGTTAACACGATCATTAAATGGCGTTTTTCAAATCGATCGGCGAGCCATTTTGTTAACGCTACACCAATAATCATTGCCATTAAACCGCTTGATAAAAAGACCGCTGTCTTATCAAAAATAAGAAAAATTGGTACACCATTATCAACCACATAATATTTAAAATAATAAAGCAACGAGCCGTTGCGAACTGCGACAGTCATTAACGCAAAAATGGCAGAAATAAATAGCGCAATCCAAGGTCCGTTTGAAAGTAAAACTTTTAAATCTTTTTTAACATTAGTTTTTATTTGGATGGTTTTTACCCTTTCTTTTGTGGTCGCAAAAGTTACCCAAAATAAAGAGATTGAAACAACCGCAAATAAAGCCATGGTTAGTCGAAACCCAGTGGCTTCATCACCGCCGCCTAAAATAGTTTTTAACGGTGTTACAAAAGTACCAACAATCCAGGCAGCAGCAAAGGCGCAGATAAATCGATAGCTAGCTACTTTGGTTCGTTCCACCGAAGAGGGTGATATAACCCCCATGAGTGCAGAATAAGGAACATTAATGGCTGTATAAGCCAACATCATTAAAGAGTAAGTGACATAGGCATAAATCAATTTTCCAGAATCTGATAAATCCGGACCGGCGAACATCGCATATCCACAAACGCCATAAGGTACTGCCGCCCATAGGAGATAAGGGCGGAATTTACCCCATCGTGTATCAGTTCTATCCGCAATTAAGCCCATTATTGGGTCACTTACAGCGTCAATGATTTTGGTGACGATAAACATAGTTCCCGCAGCCGCAGCCGTCAAACCAAAGATATCAGTATAATAATAAAGTAAAAATATATTAAAAACTTGAAAGAAAAAGTTAGAGGCACTGTCACCAAGACCATAACCGAGTTTTTCTTTAAAGGATAAAGGTTGGGCTGTTTGCGACATCTTGAAATCCTATTATTGTTATTTTTAGACTAAATATTTTCCAATCTATGTATAATGTTACTTAACTATGGATATTGATTAAAATCAAAAAACAACATTGCATGTAATGGGGTGTAACTGCAATATTAATTCGCTCAACTGGATGTTAATAGCGATCAAATGGATAATACAAAAATCTAACTAATGTTGTGAAGGAATAGTAATCAATAGCCATTCTAATAAGTGTCCGTCTGAATCTCTGGTGGTCAAACATTAAAAACTCTCTTTTTAGATAAATACTTTGTTTTAAACGGTTTATTGGGTGAATATTGACTTAGTATATCCGTATCATCTTATTATTAATCCGTTTTAGCGTATTCTTATTGAATACTAGAGTGTTCGGAATACTCTTAGCTATTGGGTACCTTTCTATCAAGAATCACTTGAATCTAGAAGAAGTGTATCGATTTACGGAACTAACACCATGTCTCTAAATGATTGCATTGCTCTAACCAACAAAACATTAAGTTTTTTGAGTTCTCTCAAAAAACTTGCACCTTCATTGGCGCATTTTTTGATCTTACTTAACCTTTTTTCAATCTCCGCTTGTGGTAGCGGTAGTTCTGAAAATGACGTCGTTGCGGAGCCACCAGTTATCGTCAGTGCAAAATTAACTCAATTTTCTTTTTTGAAATTAAACAACCCTAACCTTGATACGGATGAGCATTTAAACATTAGTGGGAATATGATAACCGGAAGAATTTCGACCAATACTAGTGTAAAAGATCTGATCGCTACTTTCGTACATAATGGAAGTGAAGTTAGCGTCAGCGAACTCGTGCAAAACAGTAATTCATCGGTAAACAACTTTTCTAATATTGTTACTTATACCGTTAAGGCAAGTAACGGGACTCAAAGTGAGTTCCAAATTGACCTAACCAAATTTACAGGGCTACCAATAATTTATATCGCAACGGATGGCGGCGTGCCTATTGAGTCGAAAGATGACTATGTTGAAGGAACCGTTTCGTTGGACGGAGGAAGATATAACGATAACTTGTCACAAGTTATTATGAAGATTAGAGGCAGAGGAAACTCTACTTGGGGAAACCCAAAAAAGCCTTTCCAAATGAAACTCGACGACAAAATGGAATTTCTTGATATGCCAACGGATAAAAAGTGGCTGTTTCTTGCGGAGTATTCAGACAAAACTATGCTCAGAAATACCATCGCTTTTGAGATGGGTCACATAAGTCGCCTCGACTGGACACCCGAAAGTTCTTTTGCGGAAGTTTATCTTAATGAAGAATATAATGGGACCTATAACATTACGCAAAAAGTTGAAGAGTCTGATAACAGAGTCGTACTGGGAGATACCGGATACTTACTAGAAATTGATCAACTTTCTAGGTTAGATGCCGATGATGTTTATTTTACAACCGGTGACTTTTTGATAAACATCAAGGAGCCCAATTTAGAATTTGACAGTGTGGAGTATGATTTTGTTAAAAACCTTGTTAATAATTTCGAGTCTGTTTTGCATAGTTCTCAGTTCAATGATCCGGTAACAGGCTACGTTCGATTCATCGACATAGATAGTTTCATCGATTGGTACTTAATCAGTGAAATAACTAAAAATGTTGACTCAAAGTCATTCTCCAGTATTTTCCTCAATGTGCTACCCGGTGAAAAGATAAAAATGGGGCCTCTTTGGGATTTCGATCTCTCTTTCGGAAATGTCGATTATGCAGACAGTCAATATTCTGTGGGTTATTGGGTGAAAGATCATCCTTGGTATGCGAGACTTTTTCAAGACCCTGAATTCGTAATTAAAATTAGAGAACGTTTTTCTTATTTTAGGAATAATCAAAACTATATCCTTAATAAAATTGATGAACACGCTAACAACCTGAAGTGGGCGCAACAAGAGAATGACAATAAATGGCAAACTATTGGAATCTACGTTTGGCCTAACTCAGTTGTACTAAACTCCTATGATGAGGAAGTAGAACATTTAAAGAATTGGTATGTTGAAAGAATGAATTGGTTGGATGGTGCCTTTGCTGAATTGTAGCGTGTGGTCAACTTAACTTCTGGTGGCATTGTCAACTTATCAGCCACACAGTTTGGCTATATTTTAGATTCACCCTCAGCTTCAGAGATATTGAAGAATTACTAGCCGCTAGAAATATTACAGTTAGTTATGAAACCATCCGGTAGTGGTGCCACAAGTTCGGCCAGAAATACAGCCACCAAAGCAAGAAGAATATAGGTGATACTTGGTACCTGGATGAAATCTTCATTAAGATTAATGGTGTACAACATTACTTGTGGAGAGCCGTAGGCCAGGACGGTGACGAACTTGATATCCTAGTCAAGAAATGCAGGGATAAGAAGGCTGCTAGGCGTTTCTTCAAGAAGTTTCTGAAAGGTCAACAAGTTAAACCTCTAAAAATAGTCACCGATAAATTGAGAAGTTATTCAGCCGCCAAGAGGTAAATTATGCCGAGTGTAGACCAACTCAACCCAGCAGTACCCAAAACAATCGCTACGCTTCCCTAAAGGACCTACTTGGCCTTGGGCAGGCTCTATGAAAATAATCGATGCGAGTTATCACATCAACCAA